>NZ_JBSFTY010000113.1:0-23356 GCF_053591515.1 Streptomyces sp. NPDC003011 | reverse complement strand
ATGCGATTCCGTGATCCGATTGTGATCCGGTTCTCTTCGGCGCGCGCGTCGGAACGAGATCGACCTCCTGGGCGTCCTGCTCCGTACAGGTCCGGGTGCGGTCCATCAGCGCGGCGACGGGGCCCAGGGCCATGTTGGCCGTGGCGGACTCCACGCCCGGGTGGGGGCGGGTGGGCGCCATCGCCTCGGCTGCCTTCACGCCCTTGGCCAGGGACGCGAGTGTCGCGGCGTCGGCGCTGCGCCGGATGTGGATGAACTCGTAGCGTTCCTCGGCGCGGGCGTGTTCCTGGACGTCCGTGCGCAGGGCCAGCAGCTGGGGCATGAACTTGGGGTCGTCGGTGTCCAGGTCGTCCAGAGCGCTCAGGGTCTCCTTTGCGGAGCGCTCCTCGGCCAGACGGGCGTCCACCACCGCGTCGCCGCCCTGGACGTTGCGGCGGACGAACGGGTGCACGACCTCCTCCTCCGCCGTCTCGTGGACGGCGAGGAGGCGGACCAGCCGGCGGAACGCCTCCTGCCGGGCGTCCCCCTGGCCGGCCTCGACCTCGTCGAAGAGGTTGCGGATGTCGCCGTGCTGACGCATGAGCAGGGCCACCACGTCGACGTCGGGAGCGGCGTCGTCGCCGGCATGCGGTGTGCGTGTCTCAGCCATGGCTGGTTTCCTCACTTCTCGCGCAGGGCGGGGTCGGGGTGCTCGCCCTCGGTCTCGAGGCGGTACTCACGCCCGAACATCTCCTCGTGCTGCGTCATCACCCGCTCGCTGGGCGGCTCCTCGCCGCCGTGGATCTGCTCCTGCATCTTCTCGAACCGCTCGTGCGCGTCCCGCACGTAACCGGCGCCGAGCGTGGTCAGGTCGATCTGCGTGTCCAGCAGGTCCCGCAGGTACGCCTTGTTCGGCTCGAACGTCAGGACGTTGGGCAGCTGCGGCGCCAGGACCGACTCCGGGTCGCGTCCGTCGTGCCGGCGCATCAGGTCGCAGGCGATGTGCAGGTGCTCCAGCTCCTGGTTCAGGTGCAGCTCCCAGATGGCTTTCACCTTGGGGTCGCTCTCCTGCTCCATGAAGGAGTAGTAGAGGTAGCACTCGTTGTACTCGTGGTTGACGAGCTGCTCCCACCACGTCTCGCCCGGGTCGACCAGCGACTCGTAGTGGGTGACGTGCTCCTCCTCGATGAGGCCGATCTCCTGGTAGAGCTGGCGGGCGATCGGCTCCATGTAGGTGGGGCCGGTGTTCATGTAGAAGTTCATGGTCTGCTGCTCCGCCGACATGATCGTCAGCGCGTGCAGCTTCGACAACGGGTTCGTCTCGTCCTTGGCGTACGGATCGCGGACGTTGTCGGCCGGGTGGCGGTGGTGGAACTTCGTCGGCCGCCCCGGCATCACCTCGGTCAGGCCCTCGACGATCGCGTCCGCCTTGCGGTGCTCGATCATCTCGTACAGGTTCGCGTACCGGTACAGGTGGTCGAAGTCCTCCAGGACGCCGAACTGGTACGCCTGCTTCAGGTACGGGTCCGGCTCCATCCGGGCGACCCAGGCGGTGAGGTCGACCGCGACCTGCTCGTAGGCGATGGTCGTCTCCAGCACCGACGACACACCGGGGAGCAGCCAGTTCACCACTTTCTGCTGCTGTGCCTCGATGTAGCGGGTCTGCGCCAACTGGCGTTTCACCTCGGGATCGACGGTGTTCCGGGCCAGCTGATGGCTGAACATGATCGCCTCGACCTCGATGCCGTTCATCGTGATGATGCGGCAGCGGGTGTAGGGGTCGCAGTGATCGGGGTCGATGGGGGTGACGTTCAGTTCGCGCCAGTTCCTGAGCTGTCGGTCCAGCGGGATACCGCGTTGTTCCAGGGGATTGAAGGTCATCTGTGCCTCCTGGGCAGTCGATGGTGAGTCGCAGGGTCCCCCGCGAGAAGAAGATCACTCTTCGGAAAATGGAGGGCGGAACCGCAGCCATCCTTGACAGTGCGGGAAGCGCTCCCGGTCTCCCCCGCCGATCCGCTCACCGGCCGTCACCCGACCGGCGGCACCGCCCGAGGGCCCCGCGCGGCCCCGGCGCCGCCCAGGAAGCCGGTTTTCGACGGGTCGCGCCATGGCACCGGGGTACTCGCGGCGCGCAAGCGTTCCTGGATGCCAGCGAAGAGAGGGTCGGCTGCCATGACGACGCACCCGCGCACCCCGGACAGATCCCGTACTCCCGTCCAGAAGGCGGCGCTCCTGGTGGGCGCGGTGTTCCTGCTGGTCGGCGTCCTCGGGTTCATCCCGGGGGTCACCACGGACTACGACACGATGGAGTTCGCCTCGCACGAGTCGAGGGCCGAGCTCCTCGAGATCTTCCAGGTCTCCGTCCTGCACAACCTCGTCCACCTCGCGTTCGGCGCGGCGGGTGTCGCCATGTCCCGCACCGCGTCGGCGGCGGGGACCTTCCTGCTGGCAGGGGGCGCGATCTACCTCGTGCTGTGGCTGTACGGCCTCATGGTGGGCCACGACAGCTCGGCCAACTTCGTGCCGCTGAACACCGCCGACGACTGGCTCCACTTCGTCCTCGGCATCGGCATGATCGCGCTGGGCGTGCTGCTCACCCGCCGCGTCACCACCGCTGCCGGCGGAGGCCGCCGATGACCGCCGGCAAACTGCTCTGGACCGCGGCAGGCCTCGGCGCCGGAGCCGTCGTCGCCGTACGGCGCTCCCGGACCCGCCCGTCGACACCGGCCGCGGACCGGTGGCTCGCGGTGACGGTCAACCTGGAACCGGACGCCGTCCAGCCCGAGAAGCTGCCGTCGCCGTTGCAGGAGTACGGCGACCGCATCGAGACACGGATCCGCCCCGCGCCCGGTGACCGGGGTACCGAAGTGGCCGTACGCCTGCGGGAACCGCGGCCGGACACGGCCCGCTCCGTGCCCGCCCGGCTCACCGGTGACGACCCGCGCCAGGGGCTGCGCCGTGCGCTGCGCGAGGCCAAGGCGCTGCTGGAGACGGGAGAGGTCATGCAGCCCGACACACCGCCGACCACACGCGAGACCCCTGGCGGGAAGCTCGTCGGACTGCTGAGCCGGCGCGCGGGCGGGGAGGGAGTGCTGTGAAGGCCCTGTGCTGGGAAGGCGTGAACAAGCTCGCCGTCGAGGAGGTGCCCGATCCGGTCCTGCGCAACGACCAGGACGTGATCGTACGGCTGATCGCGGGCACCACCTGCGGCTCCGACCTGCACCTCATCGGCGGCTACATCCCCTTCATGCGGGCCGGGGACGTCATCGGGCACGAGTTCCTCGGCGAGGTCGTCGAGACGGGTGCCGCCGTGCGCCGGCACGCCGTGGGTGACCGGGTGGTGGTGTCCTCGTTCGTGGGGTGCGGCCGTTGCTGGTACTGCACCCACGACCTGTGGTCCCTGTGCGACAACACCAACACCAACCCCGGCATCGGACAGGCGCTCTTCGGGGCCGACACCGGGGGCATCTTCGGCTACTCGCACGCCATGGGCGGACTGCGCGGAAGCCACGCCGAGTACGTGCGCGTCCCGTTCGCCGACTACGGGGCCTTCAAGGTGCCGGAGGGCATCGACGACACCAGCGCGCTGTTCGTGTCGGACTCGGTGCCGACGGGGTGGATGGGGGCCGACCTCGCCGGTGTGAAGCCGGGTGACGTGGTCGCCGTCTGGGGTTGCGGGGCCGTCGGCCAGATGGCGGCGCGCGCCGCGATCCTGCTGGGCGCGGAGCGGGTGATCTCCATCGACCGGATCCCCGAGCGGCTGGCGATGACCGAGCGTCACATCGGCAGCGAGGTCATCGACTACACGGCCACCGACGTCGGGGCGGAACTGCGCGAACGCACCGGCGGCCGGGGCCCGGACGTGTGCATCGAAGCGGTCGGCATGGAGGCGCACAGCGACAGTCCGGTGCACGCCTACGACCAGGTCAAGCAGCAGTTGCGGCTACAGACGGACCGTCCCACCGCCGTACGGCAGGCCATTCACGCCTGCCGGAAGGGCGGCACGGTCTTCATCCTCGGCGTGTTCGCCGGAGCGGTGGACAAGTTCCCCCTCGGCGCGCTGATCAACAAGGGCCTGACCGTGCGTGGCGCCCAGCAGCACGGCCAGCGCTACATCCCGATGCTGCTCGACCGGATGGCGGCCGGGGAACTGAGCACGTCCCATCTGGCGACCCACTCCGTGCCGCTGGACGAGGCACCCCGGGCCTACGACCTGTTCAAGCAGAAGGACGACGGCTGCGTGCGGGCCGTCATCCGGCCGGGAGGATGAGGCGCCACGGTTCCCGCCCCCGGCCGTCGCTCCTGAGCCTGAGCGCGGGCGGGACCGCGCGTGAACGACCGCCGCGGTCCCGCCCTGAGCGCCGCGTTTCCGCGGACCGCCGTGGGGGACTCGCCGCCTGTGGTGGCGTACGGAGCGGAGCAGCGGGTGCCCTGGCCGGCGTTGCGGGCGGGCTGGTCGACCCAGACGTTCGTGCACTGGGCCTTCCCGCCGGAGGCGGTGCAGGCGTTGCTGCCCGGGGAACTGACCGTGGACGAGTACGAGGGCGAAGCCTGGGTGGGACTCACGCCCTTCGTCATGGCGGACGTGCGCCCTCACGGCGTACCCGCCGCGGTGCCCGGGCTCCCGACGTTCGCGGAGACCAACCTGCGGACCTACGTCCGCCACCGGAACGGGCGGGACGGACTCTGGTTCCTGTCCATCGAGGTGGCCTGCCCGCTGATGCTGGCGGCTCGCGCCATCGGAGCCCCGTACAACCCCGGCACGCTGGATGTCTCCACGGACGGGAGCGACGGGAGCGACGGGAGCACCGTCTCGTACACCGGTGCGCGATGGGGTGGTGGGGCCTCCTACCGTCTGGTCGTGCGCCCGGGTGACCCGATCCGGCCGGTGCCGCGGGACGTGTGGCTGACCTCGCGCTGGCGGGCGTACACCCGTCGGCTCGGCCTGGTCTGGGAGACGCCCGTCGAGCACGAGCCGTGGCCGCTGGCCGACGCCGCCGTCGAGGTGCTGGAGGAGACGCTGACCTCCGCGGCCGGCCTGCCCGCCCCGCACTCCGAGCCCGTCGTGCACTTCTCCCCGGGCGTCCGGCACGTCCGTCTGGGAGTCTCCCGGCCCTGTGTCCGGGGGGCGGGGACCTCGTGACCGCGGCCGGTCCGGCGGGCCTCACCCCGTCGGTTCTCGCCCGGGGCCCTCGGTCGGGAGCGAACGGACGAGCCGGATGCTGAGCGGAGCCGGGCGGCGCGGGCGGATGCGTTTCGACGGCTGGATCGCGGGTCTGGGAACGTCCTGCGGCACGCGTGTCGTCGTCGGGCACTGGCCGCGGTCGCCGTTCGGGCCGTTCAGCGACGTGATGCTGGAGCGGGCCGACGGGGAGAGGCTGCTGCTGGCCCCCACCCGGGAGACGGCGGACTTCGTCAGCGGCACGTACGTGTTCGACACCGTGCGGGTCGTCCCGGTCGGGGTGGGCGTCGTCGGCGACACCTGGACGGTCACCGCGGGCTCCCTTCTCCTGTGCTTCACCGCGGGCCGCCGCGGACTCCCCGGGATGCTCCTGCGGGCCGTTCCCGGCGCGCTCGCCGCGCGCCCGGCGTGGAGCGCGCTGACGGACCTCCCCGCCCGGGTGCTGATGCCCGGCGTACGGACCCGGGGCAGCGCGGGTGCGGGGCGCAGGGAGTGGTACGGCGCCCGGGATCTGCGGCCGATCCGCGCGGCGTCGGCCGTCTTCGAGGGCCACGACCTCGGTGGACTGGCACCTGTCGACCCTCCCGTGCGGTTCGGTTTCGGTTCGGTGCCGCGCACACCCGCCCTCACCCGGGTCACCACGACCGTGGCGCCGGCCACTGCGTGAGGACGTCCGGCGTGGGGGTACTCGGCCGCCCACACGGAGGGACGGCCTCATGAGAAGAGCGAACACGCCGGAACCGGCGGACATGCTGACGGTGGCGCAGGGCGCCTTCAACGTCGTGGGCGGGCTGTGGCCGCTGCTGCATCTGCGCAGCTTCGAGTGGGTCTTCGGGCCGAAGACCGACGTGTGGCTGCAGAGGACGACGGGCGGACTGCTGGTCTCCGCCGGCCTCGCCCAGCTCGCCGCGGCCGAGGACCCGCAGGGTCCGGCACACGCCCGCCGCATCGGTCTGGGCACCGCCCTGACCCTGCTGGCCATCGATCTGGTCTACGTGCCCAAGGGACGGATCCGGCCGACGTACCTGCTCGATGCGGCGATGCAGACCGGGTGGATCACGGCGTGGCTGCGGTCCCCGGCCGCCGTACGGAGCACCAGGGCGGCGAGGAGCGGCACACGGTGAGCGTCCGGCTTCCCGTTCCCCGCCGTTCCCCGACGTTCTCCCCACCGAGCACGAGCACCGACAAGGAGGCCCGCAGTGAGTGAGCAGACCCCCTCCCAGGCGGAGGGCGAACGGGAGCAGGACACCGCGCCGGACCAGCAGCAGGAGACGCCGTCTCCTCGTGAGGTGGCCCGGACGACCCCTTCGCAGGCGGAGGGTGAGGGTGCCCACGACGAGAGCGCCGACGAGGGCACCGACGACCGGGACAAGGAGGGGAGCAAGGCGTGGGAGAGCGGCTGGTCCGGTCCGTGACAGACGTGGCGGCGCGGTCCGCCGACGGGCCGGCCGACGACGAGCAGCGGCGACGGCGGAAGACGCCGGGACCGTGGCCGGTCGCCGCGGTCGAGGCCGGCTTCCGTCGGCTGGCCCGGCTGCGCGCGGCCCCGGCCCTGCACCCGGACGGGCTGACGTGCACGGCCGAGCTGGAGGTGGTGGACGACGGGGCCGGACCGTGGGGCGCGAGATGGCTGGACACGCCCGCGCGCTACCCCGCCACGGTCCGCCTCTCCCGAGCGGCCGGGCTGCCCCGCCGGCTGCCCGACGGGCTCGGGCTCGCCGTGCGTGCGGAGGGCGCCGGGGGCCCCGGCCGCCCTGTCGACCTGCTGCTCACCAGCAGCGGCCGGGGCCGGGTCAGCCGCCGTCTGCCGTTGCCGCGCGCCGACGCGCTGGGCGGCCCGTACTCCAGCCTGCTCTCCTACCGGATCGGCGGCCGCTCTCGCGTCCTGGCCGCGTTCCCCCGCCGCTCCGGTCGGGCGCTGCACGGCGACCCCGCGAGTCTGACCCGGGCCCTGGCCACCGGCCCGCTCGTCTTCGATCTGTGTGCGCAGGGCTCCGGCCGGTCCTGGCGTGCGTTCGCCGTCCTGACGGTACGCGCTCCCCTGCCCGTACGGCAGGACGAGAGCCTGGACTTCGACATCTACGCGCACAGCGCCGGCGGATTCACCCCCGGCAGCACGCTGGCCGCGACCCGCCGCGCCGCCTACCGGGGTTCCCGCGTCGGCCGTCGGGAAGGATCCCAGGGCGGTTGAGACGGTGGAGTCGGACAGCCCGTGCAGCGGACGAACGGGCCGTCGGCACGCTGCCCGGCACACCGCACCTGTTCCTCCGGTCCCCGCCACGGCCGACCAGCGTGAGCACACCGGCCGGCAAGCGGGACGCCCTGGACGCCGAGGCCCATGAAGGCGAACGGTCTTGAGGCACCCGAGCCCGCACCCGCTTCCACCCGCTTCCACCCGCTCCACTCCTGCGGCGTCGACGCGGGCGGCCGGGTCACCGGGTCGCCGCCGCGGCCGACGCCGGGTCTCTCAGGCGGCGGGCATGGGCGCGGCCGGTGGCGGTGTACCACTGGACGGCCAGCGTGCCGGCGAGGGCGAGTTCGGCCAGGTCGCCGCCGTAGTACATCAGTTGGGCGCCGGTGTGCAGGTCGCCGGGGGCGAAGGCGGTGCCGGGCGGCGCGGTGGCGTACAGGCTCTTGGCGAGAACCGCGTGCAGGGTACCGACGCCCAGCAGCGTGGTCGCGCGTACGGCGAGGCTCCAGCGGCGGCGCACCGGATCGAGTTGGCAGACCGTGAAGGTGAACCACAGGCCGGCGGCCGTCACGTGCGCGTGCACCAGGGCGTACAGCGGCGGCTGGTCGTGCAGGGCGGCGAAGAGTCCGGTGCGGTACAGCAGCCACAGGCCGCCGATGTCCACCAGTGCCGCCAGCGGGGGGAAGAGCAGGAGGCGGGCGGGCCGTGCGTGCGCCGTCGCCAGCAGGCCCCGTCGCACCCGGCCGGGCGGCAGGGTGCGAAGGGCCAGGGTGAGCGGGCGGGCCAGGACGAGGAGCAGCGGGGCCGCCATACCGGCGGTCAGGTGCTGGGTCATGTGCGCGGTGAACGGTCCGCCCGGCGGCTCGGCGAGCGTCGCCCAGGCCAGCGCGCCGCTGCCGGCGGTGAACGCCGCGTCCCGCGGCCAGGGCCAGGTGTCCCCCCGTCCGCGCAGGCGGCGGGCGGCCAGCAGATACCCGACCGCCGCCAGGACCGCGGCCGTCGAGGCGGCTGCCTGCGCCAGGTCTTGCCAGCCCGCGCCCACGGGGACGGGGTGGACGTGGGCCTGCGTCACGTCGTCGGCTCCGTCGGGGTGCGGCGGGCCGCCCGCGCGAGCAGAGCGCAGCCGAGGAGCAGCAGCGCGAGGCCGGCGAGGTTCCAGGCCCAGTCGTAGGGGGTGACGTCCACCCCGTAGCGGATCTGGTGCACGCGCAGCAGCTTGTGGTCCACGATCCCGTCGAAGAGCTGGAAGGCGCCCAGGCCGAGGAAGAGACCCGCGCGGGCGTGGGCGGCGGCCAGGACCCGTCGGCGGCGCAGATCGGCGTAGAGGAAGAAGCCGGCGACGAGCGCCAGGAGCTCGGCGGTGTGCAGCAGACCGTCGGAGAAGAGGCCCACGTCGGTCGTGGAACGGTCGTAGAAGTGGTGCCAGCCCAGGAGTTGGTGGAAGACGATCTCGTCGGTCCCGGCCATGACCGCCAGGCCGATCAGGGCGCACACGGCCAGGGACCTGCGGGTCTCCGGACGTGGACCGGAGTCGGTCCGGGCGGAGGCTGAAGCACTCATGCGGGCGGTCTCGCCTTCCTTCCTGGGCGCCCGGCGGCCGCCGGGCGCACGGGTGCGGGACCCAGGGGCGGGTCGGGTCCGTTCCTCAGTGCCGCGCCACCACGCGCGGCGTCCGGACGGACGGGTCGGACGCGTCCGGGATCCGTCCGGGATCCGTCCGGGATCCGTCCGGGATCCGTCCGGGATCAGGACGCCGTGTTCGACGCCGCCGCGCAGGTGGTCGAGACCTGTTCTGAAGCTTGTGGGCCCGTCGAGGCCCGTATGCCCGTCCACGTCCGTCGGCCCGGACCGGAGCGGCCGGTCCGGGCCTTCGGACAGCGGGCGTCACGTGGGGCCGGTAGGTGACCGGCCCCGGTACGCCGGCCCTACCGGGCGGACGTACCGGCCCGCGACGACCGCTTCTCGCTCGCGACGGCGCTGGCGGCCAGGCCCAGCAGAAGGCCGATGATCCCGACGATGACGTTGTTCCAGATGGTCCTGGTGGTGCTGACGTCACCGGAGACGGCCCATGGCGCGATGATGGTCCACGCACCCAGTGCGCAGGCCGCCCACGCCATGCTGTGCGTGCGCTCGTAAGCGCGGCCGAAGCCTCCGCTCATCAACAGCGCGTAGGCGATACCGACGATGAGGTTGTTGACCGTCAGGACGGTCAGGTTGTTGAACCCCGCGATCCATGGGGAGGCCGCCAGGTACACGCCGGTGAGGAAGGCCATGGCCTCGATGGCCTGGGCCCTGGGTGTACTGGTGGCGCTCTCCGCCATCTCGTGACGGTTGCGCATGGCGACGATGTCGGGATGGGTTTCCATCGACGACCTGGGAGAGGTTGTCACTCCCATCACCTCCGGGAAGTTTCGGCCGATCTGTGGAGCCCCACGAGTACCCCCCTCCTCCGGCAGTCGAACCGTCCGACGGTGTTCCTTCCTGTTCGGGCCGGGTACGGCGCACGCTTCACGGCGCGAGCCGCGGGGTACCCGGCGCCCCATGGGACGCGTCAAGCAGTACACCGTCGCCGCCTCCGGACAGTGGACCGACGAGGAGGAGGGCCGGCACCGGCTGCCCGCCGGCGAGGTCCACGCCTGGGAGCAGGGCATGAACCAGACCGTCTGCGGTCTGTCCCTCAGCCGCTCCCAGCTGATCCGCTTCCCGCACGTCAGCTGGCTGGACACCTTCCCGGAATCAGGTGGCGCCGCTGACCGGGTACGGCGCCAGTGCCCGCGCTGCGCCTCCGTCGCCGGACGCCGTGGCACCGACGCCCGCCCGAGGTGGCACCGCGTCGACCCCCGGCCGTGAGCGTGCGCGACGGCATCCGGGGCGCGCCGGGCGCGCCGGGGAACGGGCGCGCCGGGGAACGGGCAAGGCGAGAGACACAAGAAGGGAAACGATCGATGATCACTGGTGATCATGTGCGTGACCTGCTGAACCGTGAGGACGACGCCGTGCTGGTGCTGGTCCGCGGCCGGGCCGAGGTGGTCGCGGGGCCGGAGCTGGACTCGGAGGACTGGCGCGGCGCGCTGACCGTCGTGACCGGCCGGGATCTGCGACAGCGCCTGGAAGCCAACCCGTCGGCGTCCAGCGTCCCCGACTCGGTGGCGGCCACCCTCGACGCCACAGTGCGGCAACAGGGCGGCTGAGCGGAGCCGGCCCGTGCACGGCGAGGGGCCCGAGGTCGTCGGCCTCGGGCGCCTCGCCGTGCACGGGCGGTCGTGGGCGGTCGTGTTCGCGCGGGCTCGCCGTACAGCCGGCCGCCGTACGGCGAACCGCTCGCCTCTCACGGCCGGGTGGCGGTCAGGCGCCCGCCCGGCTCATCCGGCGGCCGGCGGTCACGGCCGCTCCCGCCAGCGCGGCGGCGACGGCCGTCCTGCGCATCGCGGTACGCCGCCGTCCGCCCCAGCCACCGTGCACGGCTCCCTCACCGGGAGCCGGTACGTGCAGCGCGCCGTGCGTGTGCGGGGCCTCCTCGTCGTGATCGAGGTGGCTCTTGTCCGTCTGCCGTGCCATGACCCGCTCCGCGCGCCCCGGTGCCTTCCGGGCCTGCCGTACGAGGGCCTTGCCGGCCGGGCCGACCACCACTTCGCGCTCCGGGTGCCGGACGACGTCCACGACGGCCCGGGCGACCCGCTCGGGGCTGTAGACCGGCGGCATGGCGACCACCTTGCGCCCGGTGTAGTTGGCCGCCTGCTCGAAGTGCGGGGTGTCGATGGTCGCGGGCATCACGGTGCACACATGGATGCCCTTCACCCCCTCCACCCGCAGCTGCTGCCGAAGGCTCGATCCGAGGCCCTGGACGGCGTGCTTCGACATGCTGTACGGGTGGCTGTACGGCTGGGAGACGGCCCCCGCGATCGACGAGATGTTGACGAGCGTGCCCGTCCCCTGCTGCCGCATCACCCGCAGCGCCGCCCGGGCCCCGTGCACGTAGCCCATCACGTTGACGTCCAGGACCCTGCGGAAGTCCTCCAGCGGCACGTCCTCGAAACGGCCGAAGGCGTTGACGGCCGCGTTGTTGACCCAGACGTCGATCCGGCCGAACTCCTCCACGGCACGCCGCGCCAGGTCGTCGACCGCCTTGACGTCCGTCGTGTCGGTCGGCACGACCAGCGTCCGCGCCCCGCTGTGCCTGGCGCACTCCGCGGCGGTCGCCTCCAGCGCCTCCTCGCGGCGCGCGGCCAGCACCACGGCGCATCCCTTGCGGGCGAAAGCCTCGGCCGTGGCCCGTCCGATTCCGCTGGACGCTCCGGTCACCACCACCACCTGATTGCGCAACCGCATCTCGTACCTCCTCAGATCTGCCCGAGCCGGACGCCTCGTGTCCGCCTCCGCGGCGGAACGGGTACCCGGCACCGCCGAGTCATCTCGGCTGTCGGCGACCCGTTCCGTACTGGAGCACGAGCAGCGCGAGATCGTCGGTGCGCTGCGCCGTCGTGCTGGTCTTCCGCAGCAGCTCGTCGATGAGCAGGTCCAGGTCCCGGTCGTCGGCGTGCGCGAGATGCCGGGCGAGGCCGGCGATGGAGTCGTCGAGGTCGGTCCCCGGTGTCTCGATGAGGCCGTCGGTGTAGAAGGCGAGCAGCAGGCCGGGGGTGAGCGGCAGTTCGGTCAGCGGGTAGACCGCGTCGGGGTCGATGCCCAGCAGCGGTCCGGGCGGCACGTCGACGGGCCGGGTGTCACCGCCGGGCAGGCGCAGCAGCGGCGGCGGGTGGCCGGCGCTGGCGAGGGTGACGCGGCGGCGGGCGAAGTCGAGCTGGGCGTAGAGGCAGCTGGTGAACAGGCCGGGGTCGAGACCGGTCAGGAGCCGGTTGGTTCCGGCGAGGACCTGGCCGGGCGTCGTGCCGGGGGTCGCGTGGGCGCGCACACCGGTGCGGACCTGCCCCATCAGCGCGGCGGCGGCCACGTTGTGGCCCTGGACGTCGCCGATGACGGCCGCGGCGGCGGTGTCCCCGAGCCGGATCAGGTCGTAGAAGTCCCCGCCGATGTCCATGCCCCGGGTCGCGGGCAGGTAGCGGGCGGCGACCCGGAGGCCGCTGACCGCGGGCAGGGTGCGCGGGAGCAGTGCCTGCTGGAGGCCGTGCGCCAGCTCGTGCTTGGTGTCGTAGAGGCGGGCGCGGTCGAGAGCCTGCGCGATGAGGCCGGCGAGCGAGGTCAGGACGGCGCGCTCCTCGGCGGGGAACGTGTGCGGATGGTCGTAGGACAGGACGCAGCAGCCGACGGGCCGGCCGGAGATGATCAGCGGCAGGAAGGCCCAGGCCTGCTTGCCGCTGATCAGCGGTGCCTCGGGGTAGACGCGCCGCATCTCCCGCGGGTCGGCGAAGAAGGCGGGGATGCCGCTGCTGAGGGCCCGCCCGGCCGGGGTGACGTCGGTGTCGAGGGTCAGGGCGTCCAGACGCTCGATGGTGTCGGGGGTGTAGCCGCGGTGGCCGGTGATGCGCAGCCGGCCGGCGTCGGCGGTGGACAGGACCAGTCCCTGGGCGCCGAAGGCCGGCATGATCTGGTCGGCGACCAGGTCGATGACGTCCTGGACGCCGACGACCTCGGTCAGCGCGGCGGCCAGATGGGTGAGCTGGTACAGCCGGCCCGCGCGGGCCGGCGTCACGGTGTGCGTGGAGTGGCGGGACGCCGGGACGGGCGGGGGCTGCGCGCCGCTGGGCACGATACGGACGCTGATGCCGCTGGCGTCCGGATAGAGGTGGAACTCCAGCCAGTGGTCCGGCGGGCGGCAGGCGGTGAACGACACGGGTTCGCGGCTGATCACCGCGGCTCGGTAGCGGTCCTCGTAGGTGGGGTCGTCGAGCCAGCGCAGGGACTGCCACGGCAGCGTGCCCAGCAGCTGGCCGGCCTCGCGGCCCAGCAGGCGGCAGGCGCCGGAGCTGAGGTAGGTGAAGTGCCCCTCCAGGTCCACGGCACAGCTTCCGCCGGGCAGGCGCTCCACGAAGTCGGCGACGGCCGTCGCCGGGTCCACGGACCGGCGGCCGTCCTCAAGGGGGACGACCCGCGGCTGCTCGCTCGGCGCCGGGGGTCTGCCGTCCTCGGCGGCTTCCTCCAGCAGCCGGGCCAGCCGCCCGCACCGGGACGCGATGTGCCCCCGCTCCCGTCCCGTCATGTACGGCGGGCGGGTGGCCGGCCACATCAGCAGCAGCGTTCCCCATCGCCGGGCGCCGGTGACCGGGGCCGCGACCAGCGCCAGCGGGTAGGGCAGCACCATCGCGGTGCGCGGATAGGAGCGGGCCATCTCCTCCTGGCTGCCCACCCACACCATCCGGGCCTCACGGACCGCGACGGCCACCGGGGCCGGAGCGGCCGTCGGCACCCTCGCCCACGGTGCGGCGAACTCGGCCGGCGCCCCGCACAGCACGTCCAGCCACAGCACCTGCTCGTCCGGTGCGAGCAGGTACAGCGCGCCGAGGGACGCGCCGGTCCGGCGCACCGTCTCCGCGAACACGGCGTCCAGTTCGCGGGTGCCGTCGGCCGGAGCGCGCCTGCCGGTCACGAGGCACCTCCCGGGTCGCCGGGGATGCCCGGACGGCCGCGGGTGCGCCGCTGCTTCCCTGGCGGCGCGGCACCCGCACCCCGGACGGACCCCATCTCACCCATATGAGGACGTTACGCCCATGGAAAGCGGCCGTCACGCCGTTCCCCGTCGGCGGCCCCGCGAGCCGAGGACCTCCCGGCGCGCACCGGGTGCCGGACGTGCTCCCGCGCGGGCCCGGATCACGGTGTCCGCCCGGGGCTCGCCCGAAGACGGCGCGGCGCCTCTCCCCAGCCCCTGTTTCCCGGGCTCCGCCGGTTAGCCGGGCGGGGCGCGGCGCCTCTCCCCAGCCCCTGTTTCCCGGGCTCCGCCGGTTAGCCGGGCGGGCTCCGGGGCACCTGGGCCACGTCCCCGGTGGCCGCCGACGAGGAGAGACAGTGACGACCGGTCCGCTCCGCGACGACGAGCAGCACATCCTCGACGAGATGGAGCGTGCCCTGCGCCGCGACCGCCGCCTGGACCGGCGGCTGCGCGCGCTGGACCGGCGCCCGCGGCCCGTGGTGGCCCGGGTGGCGCGCTACCGCCCGCATCCGTGGACCGTCGCGGTGCTGCTGGTGGTGTCCGTCGTCCTCATGGCGGCCGGCATCGCCACCTCGGAGCCGGCGGTGCTCTGGTCCTTCGCCGTGGTCTGGCCCGTGACCCTGTACGCGGTGTTCCGGCTGCTGTGCCGGTGGACGGAGCCGTGAGCGTGTCCCACGGGGCGAACGCCCCCAAGGTGCCGGCCGGTTGAGCCGCCGTCGCGAGCCCGCTGAGGGCATGCTCCGCCGAGCCCGGCGGCGTCGGGGGCGGCCCCGCTCAGCACCTCGCGGACGGTCAGCCCGTGTAACGGCGGGCGGTCGACCGGCGTTGGGCGTCCTCCAGCAGCCGCAGCCGGGACTCGACCTCCGCCGGCAGCACCCGCCGTTCGCGCAGCACCCACGGCAGCGCGGCCGCGGCCTCGGCGAAGGCACGCAGGGACACGGTGTCGCGCGGGACCGTGCGGGCCAGGTGCGCGGTGCGGCGCAGGGCGGGCCCCGCCGGCCGGCGCAGCCAGGTGAACCACAGTGTGTTGCGGATGCCGTGGGCCCGCCGCAGCGTGGAGTCCCGGACCACGGACGGCTGGTGATGGGCCGTCAGATGGTCGGCGTACGTCAGCCACCAGCCGTCGCCCGCCAGGTCCGCGGCGAGCAGCTCCTCCTCGCCGCCGAGCCACAGCCGGGGATGGAAGCCGCCCGCGGCGCGGAAGGCGTCGGCGCGCAGCACGGTCGCCGCGGCCAGGAAGGAACCGAGGGCCGGTCCGGGCAGCCAGCGGGGCCGGGGCAGGGGCGAGTCGCGCAGTTCGGCGACGATCGGGTCCTCGGTGCCGTCCGGTTCGACGACGATGCGGGCCGTGACCGCGCCGAGCGCGGGATGCCGGTCGAGCAGGTCGGCGGCCCCGGACAGGGCGCCGGGCGCCCACCAGGAGTCGTCGTCGCAGAAGGCCACGTAGGGCGTGTGCACCTGGCGCATGGCCAGGTTGCGGCCGACGGCACCGAGGTTGCGGCCGGGGCGCAGCAGCAGCACCTCGGGGTGGTGGCGGGTGACCGCGTCGGCGGTGCCGTCGGTGGAGGCGTTGTCGGTGACGATCACCCGGGGCCGCTCCGGCAGTTCGGCCAGCCGGTCGAGGGTGCGCAGGAGTTCGGGGCGGCGGTTGTGGGTGATGACGACGACGGTGGTGCGGGGGTCGGTCATGCCGTTGCTCCCACCTCTGCGGTGTCCAGGGTGCGGGCCGCTTGTTCGACCTGCGGGGGCAGCGGCCTGCGCGCACGCAGGGCGGCGGGCAGGCGCCTGAGGGTCTCGCGCAGGGCGTGGCGGGCGTGGGGGTCGTGGCGGGCCTCGCCGGCCAGGTCGCGGGTGCGGGCGAGCGCGTGCGGCAGCGGCCGGCGCAGCCACGCGGTGAGCAGGGCGTTGCGGCGCATGGTGACCGAGCGGCCGGCGCGGGGCGCCGGGTCCGGGTGGTGGTGGGCCACCACGTCGGGGCAGTGGGTGACGCCCCAGCCGCGTGCGGCGAGATCGTAGGCGAGCAGGGTTTCCTCGCCCCCGAAGAACAGCACCGGGTGGAAGCCGCCCACGTCCAGGTAGGCGCTGCGGCGGACGACGGAGGCGCAGGCGAGGAAGCCGAGGACCCGGGTGCCGGGGAGGTCGGCCGCCGGGCCCAGGGGTGACGTGGCGAGCACGTCGTTGAGCGGGTCGGGTTCGGCGGCGGGGCCGACCAGGGTGCGCGCGGAGAGCAGGCCGAGCCGGGGATGGGTGTCGAAGAGGCCGGCGGCGCGGCTCAGGGCGCCGGGCGCCCACCAGGAGTCGTCGTCGCTGAACGCCACGTAGGGGGTGTCGAGGGCGCGCACTCCGTGGGTGCGGGCGGTGGCGCCCTCGTTGCGCGGCAGGCTCACCACGCGGACCTGGGGGAAGTCGCGGGCGAGCAGGTCGCGGGTGCCGTCGGTGGAGGCGTTGTCGACGACGACGACCGGCGGCCGCTCGGGAAGGGCGAGGACCTGGTGGAGGGTGCGGGCGAGCGAGGGCGCGCGGTTGCGGGTGGCGATGACGACGCCGACGGATCCATGGTTCATGAGGGGTCGGTGAGGGGGTCGAGGGCGTCCAGGACGTCTTCGGTGCGGATGCGCAGCAGGACCGGGTCGGTGCAGCTGCCGTGCGGGTCTCCGTCCGGGCCCGGGTGCCACAGGACCCGGTGGCGCGGATGCGCGGGCGGGCCCCAGCGGCCGGGCGGGACGGGACCGAAGAGGGTGACGGACGGGGCGGCGTGGGCGACGGCGAGGTGGGCGATACCGGTGTCGCCGCTGACCACGACGCGGGCCTCGGCGACGAGCGCGGAGAGCCGGCCGAAGGGCAGGCCGCCGCCGAACACGTCGGTGTCGGGCAGCCGTGCCTCCTTGGCCAGCCGGGCCACCAGGTCCCCCTCGTCCGCTCCCCCGGTGACCACGACCCGGTGGCCGCGTGCGCGGAGCGCGGTGGCCACGGTCGCGTAGCGGTCGACGGGCCAGCACCGCGAGGGCGCTCCGGCGCCGGGGTGCAGGACGACCGCGCCGGGGGCCGGGGACGGCTCCGCCGGGCGGGGCAGCCTCAGGTCCAAGGCGTCGGCGGGGATGCCGTACGCCTCCAGGAAGCGGCACCAGCGGTCCCGTTCGTGTTCCTCGGCGTACCACTGCGGGCCGTCGATCTCGGGCGTGTCCGGGTGCGCGAAGGCCAGCAGCCGGCTCGGGCGCAGGGACTGCAGGAGCCGGTGGCTGGGCGGGCCGTTGCCGTGCAGGTCGACGGCGATGTCGGGCGGCGGGCCGGTCCAGTCCAGGCGGCGCGGTACGGCCCGGCCGGGGGCGGTGGCGGGCAGCAGCCGGTCGACGGCTCCGGTGGCCGCGGCGACCGGGGCGAGCTGCTCCGGGGCGGCCAGCACCAGTTCGTGGTCCGGGAAACCGCGGCGCAGCGCGCGCAGCGCGGGGACCCCGGCGAGGAGGTCGCCGAGGCCCAGGGCGCGCAGGACGAGCAGACGGGGGCGGGTGCTCATCGGGCTCCTTCCCGTACCCGTGCCACCAGCGCGGTGGAGGAGCGGCCGTCGAGGTAGGGCAGCAGGACCGCCTGCCCGCCCCACTCCTGGAGCAGTGCGGCCTCGGGCAGTTCGGCGCCGGAGTAGTCGCCGCCCTTCACCCAGATGTCGGGGCGCAGGTCGCCCAGCAGCCGCTCCGGGGTGTCCTCCTCGAACACGGCGACGGCGTCGACGCAGGCGAGGGCGCTGAGCACGCGGATCCGGTCGGCCAGCGGGTTCACCGGCCGTTCCGCGCCCTTGCGCCGCCGCACCGACGCGTCCGAGTTGACGCAGACGACCAGGCAGTCGCCGAGCCGCCGGGCGGCCTGGAGCAGCCCGACGTGCCCGGCGTGCAGCAGGTCGAAGCAGCCGCCCGCGGCGACGACGGTGCCGCCGGTGGCGCGGACGCGCGTGACCAGGTCGCGGGCGTCGGCGGCGTCGGTGACGGCCTGCGGGGTGCCGTCGGCGCGCGTGACGGCTGCCGCCCCGCCGGCGCCGACGAACTCGGTGGCCGCGGCCACGGCGCCCTCCACGGCCTCCCCGACCAGTGACCCGCCGGCCAGCAGCCCGGCCGCCGTGGCGGCGAACCGGTCCCCGGCGCCGCAGGTGTCGCCGTGGTGCGCGGCGGAGGCGGGCACCAGCAGCGGGTGCTCGCCGTACGACAGCAGGGCGCCGCTCGAACCGAGGGTCACCGCGACCGCGGCGACCCGCCACTGCCGTACGAGCGCGGCGGCGTCCTGGGCGGCGTCCCGCAGGGAGTTCCCGTTGCCGTGGTGGTCGGCGAAGGCGCGCGCCTCCGAACGGGCCGGACACACCAGCCGGGTGCCGGGCACCGGCGGTCCGCCCCGCGGGTGCGGGTCCCAGACCAGCGGGGGCCGCGCGGTGAGAACGTCCCGCAGGGAGTCCGCCGCGCCCCGCCCGTAGTCGCAGACCAGCACGGCGGGGGCGGAGCGGAGCACCTCGCGGGCCTCGTCGGTGGCCTCGCGGACACGGCCGGTGCCCCGGTCCAGGCGGACGACCGGGCTGCCCTGCGCCAGCACCCGGGTCTTCTCCGGCAGCGCCCCGGTCAGCGGGAGTTCGACGATCTTCATCTCGGGCCCGAGGAGCCGGCGCAGTTCCCCGCTCGCCGGGTCGTCGCCGAGACCGGTGACCAGGGTGACCTCGCGGCCGTCGCGCGCCGCGAGGTACGCGGCGAGGGCGGCGCCGCCCGGACGCAGCCGCTGCGCGCAGTCGGCGACGACGGGCACCGGCGCGTCGGGGGCGAGGCGTTCGGCGGTGCCGGTCAGGTCGCGGTCCAGCAGCGCGTCGCCGACCACCACGAGGGGTGCCTTGCCGGACACGTCAGTTCCCCTTCCGTTCCAGTGCCGCGTCGAACGCCGCGCACACCATGTGCACCGCCACCAGGTGGAGTTCCTGGACGGTCGCGGCGGATCCGGCGCTCACGCACAGGGCCTGGTCGCTGCCCGCCGCCAGGGGGTTGGGAGCCGGTCCGGTCAGTGCCCACACGTCCAGCCCCGCCGCTCGTCCCGCGTCGGCGGCCGACAGCAGGTTGGCGCTGGCGCCGCTGGTGGACAGCAGCATCAGCACGTCGCCGGGGCGGCCGTGGGCGCGCACCTGGCGGGCGAAGACCTCGTGCACGCCGTAGTCGTTGGCGATGGCCGTGGTGCTGGAGGTGTCGGCGTGCAGGGCGATCGCCGAGAAGGCGGGCCGGTCGTCGCGGTAGCGGCCGACGAGTTCGGCGGTCAGGTGCTGGGCCTGGGCCGCGCTGCCGCCGTTGCCGGCGACGAGCAGCCGGCCGCCGCCGCCGAGCACGGCGACGAGCCGTTCGCCCCACGCTTCGGTGATGTGGGCCGAGGCCCGGAACTCCTTGAGCGCGCCGAGAAGTTCGTCGCAGTGCCCGACGACCGACGACACTTCTGTACTCATCACGCCACCTCCGACGGTATCTCGTCACGTGCCGTGACGCGTTGGTAGACCTCTTCGACGCCGTCCGCGACGCGCTGCCAGGTGTAGCGGGCGAGCGCGCGCTCGCGGCCCGCCGCGCCCGTGCGGCGGCGCAGTCCGTCGTCGGCGAGCAGTTCGCGGACCGCCTCGGCTGTCGCCTCGGCGTCGGCCGCCGGTACGAGCCGTCCGGTGACCTGGTCGGCGACGCTGTCCCGGTGGCCGCCGACGTCGGTCGCGACGACGGGCACGCCGCAGGCCATGGCCTCCAGCGGGACGATGCCGAACGGCTCGTACGACGGGGTGCACAGCACCGCGTCCGCGCTGCCGATCAGCGCGGGCATCCGGGCCGGGTCGACGGCGCCCAGCAGCCGCACCCGGCCGGCGACGCCGGCCCGGTCGGCGAGGTCCAGCAGCCGTCGCGCCTCCGGTTCGGCGCCCAGCAGTTCGGGCGGGGGCCCGCCGGCCACGACGAGTTCGGTGTCGGGGATCCGGGTGAGGGCCCGGATGGCCTGGTCGTAGCCCTTGCGGCGGACGAGCCGCCCGCAGGCCAGCAGGCGGTGCCGTTCCCGGCGGCCCGGGGTGCCGGGGTGTTGCGCTCCGGGGCGGAAGTGGCCCACGTCCACCCCGCACGGCACCACGGACACCCGTCGGGGCGGCACGCCCATGTCGGCCAGTTCGAGGACCTCGTCGGTGCAGGTGGCCAGGACCCGGGCGCAGCCGCGGCCGATCTGCCGCTCAAGGCCGACGCGTTCGGGCGGACTGGTGTCCTCGTGGCCCTGGTGGCGCCGCTTGACGGTGCCGAGGGCGTGGAAGGTCTGCACGACGGGGATGCCGTGGGGCCGGGCGCCGGTCCGGGCGGCCAGGCCGGACATCCAGAAGTGGGCGTGCACGGCGTCGGGCCGCTCGCGCCCCCAGACCTCGGCCAGGTAGGCGCCGAAGGCGTGCATGTAGGGGAACAGCGCGTCCTTGGGCACCGGTTCGGGCGGTCCGGCCGGTACGTGCTCCACGACGGCACCGCCGGGCAGGGGCACCCGGTCGGGCAGTTCGCCGCAGTCGCGCCGGGTGTAGACCGTGACGTCGTGGCCGCGGCGCGCCAGTTCCTCGCTGAGCCGGGCCACGTACACGTTCTGACCACCCGCGTCGACGCCGCCGAGTGCCGCCAGCGGGCTGGCATGCTCGGACACCATGGCGATCCTCATCGGGTCACCTCCTTCAACAGCCGCTCCCAGTCGTCCAGGAAGCGGGTCAGTCCGTAGCGGGCGAGCGCCGCGGCGCGTGCGCCCTCGCCGACCGTGCGGGCGTGCAGCGGGTCGGCGAGGAAGTCCCGTACGGCGTCTTTGAGTACGTCGAGGCGGTTGGAGACCGCCCCGGCGCCGGGCGGTACCGCCTCGGTCACCTCGGTGGTGGCGAGCGCCACCACCGGCATGCCGAGGTGCATCGCCTCCAGCAGGGACAGGCCCAGGGAGGTCCAGCGGACGGGGTGGAGGTAGAGGCGGCGCCGGGCCATCGCGGTGTGCAGCTCGCGCTGGACGAGTTCCTCGGCGCGGCACCGGTCGGGCGGCAGGCCCAGCCGGCCGGCGAGGCCGCTGGTGCCCATGCCGAAGACGTCCACGGGGGCCACGGCGGCGAATTCGGGCAGCAGGTCGGTGCCGACGGTACGGCCGCGCCGCACGGGTTCGTTGACGACGACGGCGGCCCGGGGCACCTCGCCGGTCCACAGGTGGCCCGGGTCGACGATGCCGTGCTCGATGACGGTGGCGGGGGCGGACCCGTTGTCCCACATCAGCCGGTTGAAGTGGGTGACGTGGACGAGGGTGACGCCGGGGATGTCCGCGGCCGGGTGGCGGGTGTCGGGGACGTTCCCGTCCGGGGCGTTGTGCTCCAGGTACACCAGCGGCGGGCGGCGGCCCAGCCACCGGTCGACGAGGTCGAGTTCGTGCGGACGCTGCAGCACGACGAGGTCGATGTCCTCGTCCCGCAGCCGCTCCGGCCCGACCTCGACGACGGAGTCCGGCCAGTCGAAGGTGCGGGCCCGGCCCAGGCCGTCGGGTCCCCGGTCCGGGGTGACGGGCACGAGGTAGGTGTGCGGGCCCCGCACGAAGGCCGTGGTCCACGACCCGTGCACGTGCCACAGCAGGATCCTCATGACTCCCCCACGGTCTGCTCGTCGGTCAGGAGTTTCTCGACGGCGGCGACCACGTCGTGTCCGGTCACCGACTCCAGGCACGGGTGACCGGGCACGGGACACGTCCGGGCCCTGCTGTCGGCGCAGGGCGCCAGCTGGTCGCCGAGCAGGACGTACGGCACGCCGTAGGGCCGCCAGCGCTCGGCGGGCACGACCGGCGCGAAGAGTGAGACGACGGGGGTGCCGACGGCGGCGGCGAGGTGGGCGGGCGCGGTGTTGCCGGTGACGACGGCGTCGGCCCCGGCCAGCACGCCGGCCAGTTCCGGGGCCTCGGTGCGGCCTCCGAGGTCCAGACCGTGCTCGCCGGCGACGTACGCGGTCAGGTCCCGCTCGTCCGGCCCGCCGGTCACCACCACCCGATGCCCGGCCGCGGCCAGGTCGCGCACGGCCTCCGCGCTGCGCTCCGGACTCCAGGCCCGCGCGGGGACGCTGGCGCCGGGGTGCAGCACGACATACGGCCCGGGACCGGTGGCCCGGGCGGTGGGAGGCGGCGGCAGCACCCGCAGCCGGCCGTCGTCGACCGGGGGGAACCCGGCGGCCTCGGCGAGGTCGAGCGCCGCCTCCACCTCGTGGACGTGCGGCGCGCGGTGATGGCGTACGTCGAGCAGGGAGCCGGGATAGTCCTCGCTGTCCGCCGTGATGTGCTCCACCCCGGCCAGGCGCAGCAGCAGGGCGGTGGGCAGCGGGGACTGGTGGAACGAGGTCAGGATCAGGGCCGTGTCGGCGTCGACGGTGTCGATGAGCAGCTCGACCTCGCCGCGGCCGACGGGCGGGGGCGTGAAGCCCGCCCAGGGCGCGTCCCACACGAGGATGTCGTCCACGCCGGGCAGCAGGCGCGCGGCGGGCGCGCCGCGCGGTCCGCACAGCATGGTGACGGTGTCGGCGCGGGCGGCGACGGCCCGCACTGCGGGCCCGGCGAGCAGCACGTCGCCGAAGTTGTCGAGGCGGGCTACGAGGGCCTTCACCGTGGCCTCCCGGTGTCGTGGCCGGCGTCGACGGGCCGTCCGGCGGCCGGGACGCCGTGCCGGGGCGACCCGGTCAGCGCCGTGCGCACGGCGGTCAGGAGGTCCGGCGCCACGTGGTCCGCGCGCGCCGTCTCCGCCGGCCGGGTCTGCGGGGTGGGGACGAGGATGCCGTGGGCGCCCGCCCGGCGCGCGGCCTCGACGTCGGCGCCGATGTCGCCGATGACCAGGCAGTCGGCGGGCGCGGTGCACAGGCGCCCGGCCGCCCACAGGACCAGGCCCGGTGCGGGTTTGCGGCACCGGCAGCCCTCGTCGGGGCCGTGCGCGCACACGGCCCACACGTCGAACGGGCCGAGGAGGTCGTCGACGCGCTGGTTGACGCGGCGGACGTCGGCGTCGCTGAGCAGTCCGCGCGCGATGCCGGACTGGTTGGTGACGACTCCGGTGCGGATGCCCCGGGCGCGCAGCAGGTCGAGCGCCTCGCGGGCGCCGTCGACGGGGCGCACCAGGTCCGGGTCGCCGTTGTAGGGGACGTCGTGGACCAGGGTGCCGTCCCGGTCGAACAGCACGGCCTTGACGGGGTTCACGGCGCCACCTCCCGCCAGGCGCGGGCGTCACGGTGGCGCCACAGTCCGCTCAGCCAGTGCCAGGTCGCCGCGGGCGGGATGAGCGCGCTGGTGAGGAGCATCGTCGTGACCTCGTCGCGGGTGCGCGGCCCGGGGGTGATCCGGGCCCGGGCGAACTCGGCGGTGCCGACTGCACACCGATCCGGCCCTGACC
>NZ_JBSFTY010000112.1:0-23385 GCF_053591515.1 Streptomyces sp. NPDC003011 | reverse complement strand
CTGGCGTTGACTTTTGGCACGCTGTTGAGTTCTCAAGGAACGGACGCTTCCTTTGTACTCACCCTCTCGGGCTTTCCTCCGGGCGCTTCCCTTCGCTGTTCCCAACTCTACCAGTGTTTTTCCGGCCCTCTGACCACCGTCCCGCGAGCACGCAGAAGAGTGACCCCGAGATAGGATCTGACAAGTTGGGTGCTGCCAGGCAAGGACGTCAGGTGCGTCGCTCAGCCCCGAGCAGGAGTACGACTGTACACGGGGCCGCGAGACGGGTGCAAATCGATTGCGGGTATGGTCTAGACCACTATCGTCAGCTCTCCTGCGGAACCGGTACTACCTGTGACATACCCTGCTGATCGGTGTGCCGTCCGGGACAGGCAGAGACGGCCCCTATAGATCTCCACCCCCGGGAGGCTTCCCATGACCACCGTGCAGTCCCCTCTTGCCGGACGCGCCATCGGACTGGCAGCAGTGCCCGATCCGGTCTTCTCCGGGGCCATGGTCGGCCCGGGGACGGCCATCGACCCCGTGCGTGAGCCCTCCGAGGCCGTGGCCCCGGTGGGCGGTGTCATCGTCTCGCTGCACCCGCACGCCTTCGTGGTGGTCGACGAGCAGGGGCACGGTGTGCTCACCCACCTCGGCATCGACACGGTGCAGCTCAACGGCGAGGGCTTCGAGCTCCTCGTGAACAAGGGCGACACCGTCACGCGTGGGCAGAGCGTGGTGCGCTGGAACCCGGCCGCGGTCGAGGCCGCGGGCAAGTCCCCGGTCTGCCCGGTCGTGGCGCTGGAAGCGACGGCCGATGCCCTCTCCGAGCTTCGTGAGGACGGCGATGTGAAGGCAGGCGACAGTCTCTTCGTCTGGAAGTGACATCGGTGCCGTCGCACGACGGCGAACAGGCGCAACCAACCGCGGCGGCGGGACCCGCCGCACTATCGGAGACGGGTGAGATGGAGACAACGCTGCGAGGCGTCGGCGTGAGCCACGGTGTGGCGATCGGCGAGGTTCGGCACATGGGAACGGCGGTCCTCGAACCGCCGGCCAAGCAGAACCCGGCTCAGGACGCGGAGCGTGAACAGGGGCGCGCCCGCAAGGCCGTCGAAGCCGTGGCGGCCGACCTGATGGCGCGCGGCAATCTGGCGGGCGGCGAAGCCCAGGCGGTGCTCGAGGCGCAGGCCATGATGGCGCAGGACCCCGAGCTGATGGCGGACGTGGAACGGCGCATCGTCGTGGGGAGCACCGCCGAGCGTGCGGTGTACGACGCCTTCGCCGCGTACCGCGCTCTGCTGGCCGGTGCCGGTGAGTACCTGGCCGGTCGGGTGGCCGACCTCGATGACGTGCGGAATCGTATCGTCGCTCGTTTGCTCGGGGTGCCCATGCCGGGTGTGCCGGACAGTGACGAGCCGTACGTCCTGATCGCGCGCGATCTGGCGCCGGCCGACACGGCGCTGCTGGACCCGGCTCTGGTGCTCGGTTTCGTCACCGAGGAGGGCGGGCCGACCAGCCACAGCGCGATTCTGGCGCGGGCGCTCGGTGTGCCGGCCGTGGTGGCGCTGCCCGGTGCCAGTGAGCTGGCCGAGGGCACGATGATCGCCGTGGACGGCAGTACCGGCGAGATCTTCGTGAACCCCAGCGAGGAGAAGAAGGCGCGGATGTCGGCCCAGGCCGCCGAGCGCAAGGCCGCGCTGGCGGGCTCGTCAGGGCCCGGCGCCACCTCCGACGGTCACAAGGTGCCGCTGCTGGCCAACGTCGGCGGGCCGGCCGACGTGCCCGCGGCCGTCGAGGCCGGTGCCGAGGGTGTGGGTCTGTTCCGTACCGAGTTCCTCTTCCTCGACGACAGTAAGAACGCTCCGTCGCAGGAGAAGCAGGTCGAGGCCTACCGGCAGGTTCTCGAGGCGTTCCCCGAGGGCCGTGTCGTCGTGCGGGTGCTGGACGCGGGGGCGGACAAGCCGCTGGACTTCCTGACCCCGGGCGATGAGCCGAACCCGGCGCTGGGCGTGCGGGGTCTGCGGACCCTGCTCGACCACCCGGAGGTGCTGCGCACCCAGCTGACGGCTCTGGCCAAGGCCGCCGAGGGCCTTCCGGTCCATCTGGAAGTCATGGCTCCGATGGTGGCGGACCGCGCCGACGCCAAGGCGTTCGCCGACGCGTGCCGTGAGGCCGGGCTGCGGGCGAAGTTCGGCGCGATGGTGGAGATCCCGTCGGCCGCGCTGCGGGCGCGCTCGATCCTGCGGGAGGTCGAGTTCCTCTCGCTGGGGACCAACGACCTCGCGCAGTACACCTTCGCCGCGGACCGTCAGGTGGGCGCGGTGTCCCGTCTGCAGGATCCGTGGCAGCCCGCGCTGCTCGACCTGGTCGCGCTGTCCGCCGAGGCGGCGAAGGCCGAGGGCAAGAGCTGCGGTGTCTGCGGTGAGGCCGCGTCCGATCCGCTGCTGGCGTGTGTGCTGACCGGTCTGGGTGTCACCTCGCTCTCCATGGGAGCGGCATCGATTCCCTACGTCCGGGCGACGCTGGCGAAGTACACGCTGGCGCAGTGCGAGCGGGCCGCGGCCGCGGCCCGGGCGACGGACAGTGCCCAGGAGGCGCGCACCGCTGCTCAGGCGGTGCTGTCCGGCGAGTAGTCGGGCCGAGGCCGCCGTCGGCTGTCCCTGAGGGGCGCTCCACCTGCGGGTGGGGCGCCCCCAGTCGTTCAGTGGTGGTGTCCCCTCCCCTGTCCGGTGTCGCCGAGGTCGGGTGGTGCGCAGTAGTCGACGTCCGACTCCGGGGAGATGAGGTCGCCGGAATCGATGTCGGTGCAGTAGGCGTCGAAGACTTCTCCGGCGGTGAGGGGTTCGAGGCCTTCGGCGCGCAGGCGCCAGCCGTAGACGCGGTCCGGGGTGTCCGGGGCGCTGGTGCGCATGACGAGGCCGCCGGGGCTGTGGGTGCCGAGACCGAGGGCCAGGACGGTGGTGAACTCCAGGGCTTCGGCCTCGTCGAGCTGGGTCGCGCCGTCGGCGTCCTCGTCGGCGTGCAGTACGGAGACGAGGGTTTCCGGGGTGCCGGTGACGCTGCAGACGAGGTGGCGGTTGCCCGGGTGGGCCGTGTCGAGGATGCGGACGAGCAGGTGCGAGGCGCGGATGAAGGACGCGCGGCTGATGTCCTCGCCGCAGGAGGCGCACGTGCCGAGGCGGGCCAGCAGGGTGCTCGCGTACTCCCAGGTGGCCTGTCGGACGGCTTCGTCCACCAGGGCCGGTACGAGTTCGGTCAGGGGCCTTCCGTCGTACGGGACGGTGGGGCCTGTCGTGGCGAGTCGCGCTGTGAAGCGTGTGCGGCTGGACGGGATGTCTGGGTCCAGGCCGGTCTCCGCGCAGTATTCGGCGTACTCCTGCGGGTCGAAGAGGGCGACGGTGGTGTGGCTGCCCTGTGCGGCGCGGGTCCTGAGGAGGTCTTCCACCTGGTGGAGATAGGTCGTGTGGTCGTCGAAGGTGAAGGTGCGGTAGCGCCGCATCGCCCGGAAGTCGTGCTCGTCGGTGAGCAGGCCGATGGTGCCGGCGATTTCGCGGCGCAGGACGCGCCGCATGGTCCGGTGGTCGGTGTGCGCCATTTTTCCCCCTGTGCGCAGTCGATCAATGCTCACTCACAGTAACCGGCGGCACTGACAACGAGGTCCGGGCGAGGCGGTCTCGGACGAGCCGGCGCTGGATCAGGCAGGTCAGGGCGATGGTGGCACCGAAGGTGGTCCAGCCGACGGGGCCGGTGGCGATGGCCGCGGTGACGGCGAGTGGCCCGATGCTCCGCTGGGCGGACTGGGCGATGCCGTGGACGCCCAGGTAGGCGCCCAGGGAGGTCTCGGGAGCGAGGGCGACGGAGAGTTCCCAGGACACCGTGGCGTGCAGGATCTCGGCGACGGTGAAGGCGACGGCCACCGCCGTGAGGAGGAGCGTGGCCGTGACCGGGCCGCCGGTCGCCGAGAACGCCATGGCGACGCCGCCCAGCGCGAAGGAGGCGGAGAGCGGGACGAGAAGGTCGCGGGCGGCGGCCGACGTGGTGCCGAACCGGGCCAGGGGGACCTGGAGGGCGACCACCATGACGTTGTTGAGGACGAGCAGCAGGGGTGCGAGGCCGTGCGGTGCGTTGCTCGCGTGGGCGATCCACAGGGGCAGGCCCACCTTGAAGACGGCGTCGTCGAGGAAGAGGACGGTCTCGGTGGCCACGTAGGCGAGGTAGGGGCGGTCGCGCCAGGGGTTCGCCGGTGGGGCCGGGCGTTCGGAGCTCTTCGACGTGGTGATCGTGCGGGAGGAGGACGGGGGTTCGCCGCAGCGCAGGGTGAGGAGTGCGGTCGCGACGAAGGAGAGGGCGTCGCCGGCAAGGAGCCACTGGTACGCGGCCGTGGTGTTGAGGGCGAGGGCCCCCGCGGCGGCGAGGCCGCCCAGGGCCCAGCCGGCGTTGGCGACGGTTCGCTGGACGGCCTGGTAGCGGACGCGGCCCGGTCCGGCGACCCGGGTGGCGTAGAGCTTGGTGAGCACGTTCGCGGCGCGGTCGCCGAGGCTGCCGACGGACGAGAAGGCCAGCAGCAGGAGGTAGTCGTCCGTGGTGAGCAGGGCGAGGGAGGCCAGGGCGCGCAGCAGTTGGAGAGCCGGCAGGACGCGGGTGAGCGGGAAGCGGTCGGCGAGGTGGCCGCCGATCGGTGCTCCGGCGACTCCGACGGCCCCGGCGAGGGCGACGAGTGTGCCGACCTGGGCGACGGAGAGACCGGCCGCGTAGGTGAAGTACAGGACGGAGACGGATGTCCACAGCCCGCTGCCGATGCGGTCGACCAGGGCCGTGCCGAGCATTCTGCGTCCGTCGCGCCCACCGGGGAGGGCCCTCGACCATCTGGCTGCGCGGCGTATCGGATGCACTGCTCCCCCTTGCTTCCATTTATGTACTGATACATACTTGGCAACGTGGCAATACAATATGGGATCAGTGGGACGACAGCCAAGGGGATTGCCGCGTCCGTGGAACGGGGCGTCGTGGAGGGGGCGTTGGGGCCTGGAGTCGCGCTGCCGCCCGTGCGGCGGCTGGCGGATGCTCTGGGGGTGAGTCCGGGGACGGTCGCCACCGCCTACAAGGAGCTGCGGCAGCGCGGGATCGTGGTCACGCGCGGGCGCGGCGGGACCGTGGTGGCGCCCGCTCCGGCGGTGGCGTCCCGGCGGCCGCCCAAAGTGCCGGAGGGGCTGCGGGACTTGTCCGGCGGGCATCCTGATCCCCAGTTGCTGCCCCGTCTTGTGCCGCCCTCGCGCCTGTCCCCCGGGGCTCGTTCGCACCGGTCGGCCCCGCGGCTGCGGCGGCTCGAGGACGCCGTGCGCGACTGGCTGCGGCCCGACGGTGTGCCGGTGGAGCACGTGACGTTCGCGCACGGGGCGCTGGACCTGATCGGGCGGCTGCTGTCCGTGGAAGTGCGGCCAGGCGACGCCGTGGCCATGGAGGATCCCGGGTACCACCATCTGCTGGATCTGGTCACGGCCCTGGGGCTGCGGATCGTTCCCGTGGCCGTCGACGACGAGGGCGTGCGGCCCGAGGCCCTGCGGGAAGCGCTGCGGGCAGGGGTGCGCGCGTTGGTGTGCAGTCCGCGGGCGCAGAATCCGTACGGCGGTCGCTTCTCCCCGGCGCGCCGCGACGCACTGGTGGAGCTGTTGCGGGAGGAGCCTGACGTGCTGGTCGTGGAGAACGACCACGCGTCCGCCGTGGCCCAGGCGCCGCTGCGGACGCTGACCGGGGGCGGGCTGACGCGCTGGGTGCATGTACGGACGGTCAGCAAGTTCCTCGGGACCGACCTGAGGTGGGCGGCCGCCGCCTGCGACGCGGTCACGCTGGCCCGGCACGACGGACGGTTGTTGCTGACCTCGGGCTGGGTCAGTCATCTGCTCCAGGAGACCGTGTACGGGCTGCTGACCGACGACGGCACGCGCGCGTTGGTGGCGCGCGCCGAGGCGGCGTACGCGTCACGCCGGAACGCTCTGCTCGGGGAGTTCGAGGCGCGCGGGATCGGGGCCCATGGGGCGAGCGGGATGAACCTGTGGGTGCCCGTGCGGGACGAGTCGGCCGCGGTGAACGGGCTGCGGTCGTACGGCTGGTGGGTGGCGGCCGGCGCCCGGTTCCGGATGGCGGCCGGTCCGGGGCTGCGGATCTCCGTGGCCGATCTCGCGTCGGCCGACGCGGCGCGGCTGGCCTCGGACTTCGCCGCCGTACTCGGTGAGTCCGAGGCCACCTACGGAGGTTGACCGCCCCCGGGGACGCGGTCAGGTGCGCTTGCGGGCCAGGTCCTCGTACAAGTGCAGCAGGTCAAGGTCGTCGATGGAGCCGGGGTTGACCGCTTTCTCCAGAGGGGTGCCCTGGAGGAGGCGTTTGACCGGCACCTCGATGCGCTTGCCGGTGAGGGTGTGCGGGATGCCGGGCACCTCGATGACCTCGTCGGGGACGTGGCGCGGTGAGAGCTGTTCGCGGATGGTCCGCCTGATGCGGTCCAGGAGGGCCTCGTCGAGGGCGGCTCCGGGGACGAGGTGCACGAAGAGGGGCATCCAGTAGCCGCCGTCGGGCTGTTCGACGCCGATGACGAGGGACTCCCTGATCTCGGGGAGGCGTTCGACCGCTTCGTAGATGTCGGCCGACCCCATGCGTACGCCCTGGCGGTTGAGCGTCGAGTCGGAGCGGCCGTGGATGACGACCGAGCCGCGCGAGGTGACGGTGATCCAGTCGCCGTGGCGCCACACTCCGGGGTAGGTGTCGAAGTAGCTGGCCCGGTAGCGGCTGCCGTCGGGGTCGTTCCAGAAGTGGATCGGCATCGACGGCATGGGGTTGGTGACCACGAGTTCGCCGACCTCGTCGACGAGGGGCCGGCCGCTCGGATCCCAGGACTGCAGGTCGGTGCCCAGGCCGGGTGCCTGGAGCTCGCCGATGTAGACCGGGAGCGTCGGTACGGCTCCCGCGAAGCAGGAACACACGTCCGTGCCGCCGCTGACGGACGCGATCCACAGGTCGTCGCGGACCTCGTCGTGCAGCCAGCGGAAGCCGTCGGGCGGCAGGGGCGACCCCGTGGTGGCGACGCACTTCACCTTGGAGAGGTCGTGATCGCGGCCGGGGTGCACGCCCGCCTTGCGGCAGGCCATGACGTAGGCGGCGGAGGTGCCGTAGAGGGTGGCTGCGGTGCGTTCGGCGATCCGCCACTGGGCGCCGGTGTCCGGGTAGCCGGGGCTGCCGTCGTAGAGGACGATCGTCGTGCCCGTGAGGAGGCCGGAGACGAGGAAGTTCCACATCATCCAGCCGGTGGACGTGTACCAGAAGAAACGGTCCTGGGGGCCGAGGTCGCAGTGCAGGCCGAGTTGCTTCAGGTGCTCGACGAGGATGCCGCCCTGGGACTGGACGAGGGCCTTGGGGAGGCCGGTCGTGCCGGACGAGTAGAGCACCCACAGCGGGTGGTCGAAGGGCACCTGTTCGAAGACGGGCTCCGTGTCCGCGCTCGTCAGGGCGGACCACTCCAGGGCGCCCTCGGGGGCCTCGGTGCCGAGCAGGGGGATGTGGACGACGGCGCGCAGGGTGGGCAGTTCGCGGCGGAGTTCGGCGACGGTGTCGCGACGGTCGTGTTCCTTGCCGCCGTAGCGGTAGCCGTCGACGGTGAACAGGACGACCGGCTCCACCTGCTGGAAGCGGTCCAGGACGCTGCGGGCGCCGAAGTCGGGGGCGCAGGAGGTCCAGACGCCGCCCACGGCGGCCGTGGCGAGCAGGGCGACCACGGCCTCGGGAACGTTCGGCAGGTAGCCGCTGACGCGGTCTCCGGGGCGTACGCCGAGGGCCCGCAGCTCGGCGGCCAGGGAGCCGACCTGGCGGCGCAGCTCGGACCAGGTCACCGGGCGGGGCTCGTGGGTCTCGTCGACGTACAGCAGCGCCGGTTCGTCCGCGCGGGTGGCGCTCGCGCGCAGGGCGTGTTCGGCGTAGTTCAGGGTCGCTCCGGGGAACCACCGGGCGCCGGGCATCGAGCGGTCGCCGAGCACGCGCGCGTACGGGGTCGAGAACCGTACGTCGAACCACTCCGTGACGGCCTTCCAGAAGGTGTCCAGCTCGTCGACGGACCAGCGGTGCAGCGCGGGATACCCGCCCTCGGCGGGGGCGCCGTGGTGGTCCGCCGCCCAGGACTGGAATCTCGTGACCTGTGCCCGGGCGATGTGTTCCGGATCGGGCTGCCAGAGCGGCTGGGGGTTCACGGTCGGCATGAGCGGCTCCCGGACTGTGCGCGTCGTGTGCGTCCTCCGCGCACGGGCTGGGGTGTGCGCGTGACGCGGCTGACACGGACGATGCCATGTGATCGACATCCGCACCAGGGCGAGCCCCCCATAGTCCGTGTCGTGAAGATGTGGTTCCGGCACAGGTGAACGGAAGTTGAACGACACGCACATGTGGGCCGGTCAATGGCAGGGTGAGCAGCATGGACGGTCGTGACCTGGTGCGTTCGGTGAAGGCGGTCGGTTCGGCGGGGGCGGCCCAGGGGGTGCGTACCGTGCGGGCCGCGTGGCGCAGAAGGCGCACTGATGCCACCGGGCTGCCGGCGCGAGGCGCCGAGCGGGCCCGGGTGCCGGGGTCGGTGCAGGACGTGGAGCCCGGGCCCGGGGGCGGTGTCGTCCGGTTCAGCCGCTCCGAGCTGCGGATCGTCGTCGCCGTGAACGGGGCTGTCTTCTGGGGCTGGGACGGGGCCGCTCCGGAGCCGTCGTACGCGCTCGCGGGCCGTTGCCCGGAGCCCGACCCCCGGGCGGTGCTGGAGCCGGACAAGGACGGCGGCTGGCGGGTGGTGGCGGAGCGCGTGACGGTCTCCGTCTCGCGGCACGGAGCGATCGAGGTGTGTACGCCCGGAGGAGTGAGCCTGCGCAGGGATCTGCCGCCCCGGTGGTGGGAGCCGGTCGGCGGCGGCCCGGCGCGCTGGATGCAGCGCTCGGAGGTGGCCGCGGACGCGCGGTTCTTCGGGCTCGGAGGCCGTGCTTCGGGGCCGCGGCTGCGGGACGGGACGTACCGGCTGTGGAACACCGATCCCGGCCGGCCCTTCGGTCCCGGCGACGATCCGCTGTACATCACGATGCCGGTGCAGCTGGTGGTGGCCGACGCGGCCACGCACCTGGTGTTCCACGACACCTCGTGGGACGGCACGGTGACCCTGCGGGAGGGCGAGGAGGGCGCCGGGTCCGGGCACGACCGCAACGGCATGTCGGAGCTGCGGATGGACGGCGGTCCGCTGCGCTGCTGGGTGGTGGTGGGCACTCCCGCGCGCGTGCTGCTCATCTGGGCCGCTCTCACCGGGGCGGCCGCGCTGCCGCCCGTCTGGGCGCTCGGCCACCAGCACGCGCGGTGGGGTTTCGGCAGCGAACAGGAGGTGCGGCGGATCGTCTCGGAGTACGTGGAGCGCGAACTGCCGCTCGACGCGGTCCATCTGGACATCGACCACCTCGAAGGCCACCGGGTGTTCACGGTCGACAGCGAGCGTTTCCCGAAGCTGCCGCAGCTCGCCGAGGAGCTGCGGCGGGACGGGATCCGGCTGGTGTCGATCATCGATCCGGCGGTCAAGGCCGAGCCGGGCGGCGACGTGTTCGATCGTGGCACGGCCGAGGACGCCTTCGTACGGGACGCCGCGGGCCGGCTGGTGCGGGGGGTCACCTGGCCCGGGGAGGCCGTCTTCCCGGACTTCACGCACGCGCGCGTGCGGAAGTGGTGGGGCCGCCTCTACGAGGAGCGGCTCGCCCAGGGGTTCTCGGGTTTCTGGCACGCCATGAACGAACCGACCTCGTTCACCGCGTTCGGGGAGTCGACGCTGCCGCGGTCGGCCCGGCACTTCCTGGAAGGGCGCGGCGGGGACCATCGCGAGGCGCACAACGTGTACGCCCTGTGCATGGCCCGGGCCGGCTACGAGGGGCTGTGCGCACTGGCTCCCCAGGAGCGGCCTTTCGTCCTCTCACGCTCCGGGTGGGCGGGCATGCAGCGCTACGGCGGCGCGTGGTCCGGTGATGTCGCCACCGGGTGGCCGGGGCTGCGGGCGTCGCTGTCGCTGGTCATGGGCCTCGGCCTGTGCGGGGTCCCGTACTCGGGGCCGGACGTGGGCGGCTTCGACGGGAGCCCGTCACCCGAGCTGTACCTGCGCTGGTTCCAACTGAGCGCCTACCTGCCGCTGTTCCGCACCCACGCCGGTGAGCGGGCGGGGCGCAGGGAGCCGTGGGAGTTCGGTGCCGAGGTGCTGGAGCACGCGCGCGTGGCGCTCGTCGAGCGCCGTCGGCTGCTGCCGTACTTCGTGACCCTGGCGCATCTGGCCCGGCGTACGGGAGCGCCCTATGTGCGGCCGCTGTGGTGGACGGCGCCCGAGGACCGCGCGCTGCGCGACTGCGAGGACGCGTTCCTGCTGGGCGACTGCCTGCTGGTGGCGCCGGTGCTGGATCCTGGGGCGGACCGGCGGGCGGTGCAGCTGCCGCGGGGCCGCTGGTACGACACGGCGACGGAGCAGGTCCACGAAGGGCCCGGGCAGGTTCTCGTGGACGCTCCCCTGGGGCGCGTTCCGGTGTTCGCGCGCGCAGGTGCCGTTGTCCCGGTGCGTGGGGAGGACGGCGGCCTGGAACTGGAGGTCTGGGCGCCCGCTCGGGGACGGACCGGGGGCGGGCTGGTCGTGCGGGACGCGGGCGACGGCTGGGACGAACCGGAGATCGAGCGCTACGCCGCCCGCTGGGAGGGCCGGCGGGTGGTCGTCGGGCGGGAGGGTGAGGACGGGGTGAGCGAGCCGCCTCACCCGGTCCGCGTACGAGGGCTCGGGACGAGCTGAGGTCAGACGTACCGGCCCTCGAACCATGCCCGCACGGCCAGGGTGTGCAGGGGGAAGGCGAGCTCCTCCGGCCTGCGCAGGAGCTGCCAGCCCGCCGTCTCGTCGGTGGCCGTGGAGGGCGGGAGGCCGTCGGCGGGGCGCTCCGGGAGGCCCCCGAACAGCAGCAGGTGTCCGTCGTGGGAGCTCATGGCGTCGACGAGCCGCACGTCGCGGCTCGCCGCGTCGATGCCGGTCTCTTCCTTGAGCTCGCGGACGACCGCCTGCCGCCAGTCCTCACGGTCGTCGATGAAGCCGCCGGGCAGGGCGATGCCCCCGCGCGCGGGAGCGATGGTTCGCGTGATGACGACCAGGGCGGCGCCCTGGGTGTCGTACACGGGCTGGAGGGCCACGGCGACCGGGAGCGGATTGCGGTAGGCCACGGTGTGGCAGGCCGGACAGGTGCGGGGCCAGCCGGAGACGCCCTCTCCGTAGAGAGCTCCACAGCTCGAACAGTGGGAGCCGGGCGTGGAGTTGGGGGTGGAGTACTGAGTTTCGGACACGCGGCGGACTGTATCCGATGATCGGAACGGCGTCGTCCGGGGGAGGCCTGATCGCCGGTGGCGAGGCGTCGACGGGGGTGGATGAGGCTCAGTGGCTGCGGGTCAGCGATTTTGCGGACACCGGGAAGTCGAAGTAGGTGTCCGGGTAGGGCTCGGGCCTGTAGGTGTAGTGCCACCACTCCTCGGCGAGGTTGACGAAGCCCAGGTCTTCCACGGTGTCCTTCAGGAGCAGGCGGTTGGCGCGCTGGCCGCCCTGGATGCGTGGGTCGAGGGTGTGGGAGAGGGTGTCGAAGCAGTCGAACCCGGTGCCCATGTCGACGGAGTTGTCGGGGAAGCGCTCGCCCCTGGGGGCGTAGCAGGGCACCAGGGGCTCACCGGGAACGTACGGCCTGGTCGGCCTCGCCGGGAGCCGCACGAGGGTGAGGTCCACGGTCGAGCCGCGGCTGTGGCCGGATTTCTCGGCGATGTAACCGTCCTCGAACAGGCGGGTCTTGTCGACGTCCGGGTAGAACTCGCCCTTCATGGCCTGGTCGTCGAGGTCCTGGGCCCAGCGGACGAAGTGGTCGACCGCTCGTTGCGGCCGGTAGCAGTCGTAGACCTTGAGGCTGTATCCCTGGCGCAGGAGTTCGCGCTGCGCCTGGTGGAGTGCTTCCGCGGCGGGCCTGGTCAGGATGCAGAGGGGCTGCCGGTAGCCGTCGACGCGCTCGCCGACGAAGTTGTGCGGGGTGACGTAGCGCATCTCCTGGATGATCGTCGGGTCCACGGTTCTCAGGGCCACGAAGTCCTCCGGCGCCCTGGGCCCGGTGCCGGCCCGGGCGGTGGCGGAAGTGGCGGTGACGGCCAGCAGGGTGGCGGTGACCGCGGTGACCAGAGCGCGTACCGCGCGGGAGAGTCGTGTCATGTCTCCTGCATCTATCAGGTGCGCGTTGCCTCGGGGAAGCGATCGGATGCGATCGGACGCGGTCGGACGCGGTCGCCGCCGGGGAGAGGTGCCCCGACGACGGATCTGTGACGGGTCTGCCCATGCGGCGTCGCCCGTGACAGACTTCTGACGTTCCGTCAGATTGCGGCGGTGGGGAGGGACCGTGTCACGTACACCGACACCCGTGGTCGCCGGGTGGTTCACCGGCGACGGGGAGGACTTCCGGCTCCTCGGTACCCGCTGCCGCGCCTGCGCCTCGGTGTTCTTTCCCCGCGAGGAGGTCCACTGCCGCAATCCCGGGTGCGCCGGCGGTGATCTGGAGGAGGTGCCGCTCTCGCGGCGCGGGCGCGTCTGGTCGTACACGGACGGCCGCTACCGGCCTCCGTCACCCTATGTGACCGACCCGGAACTTCCGTGGGAGCCGTACGCGTTGATCGCTGTGGAGCTGGAGGCAGAGCGGATGGTGGTTCTGGGACAGGCCGTCCCGGGGGTCACCGTCGCCGATCTGACGGTGGGCATGGAGGTGGAGGCCGTGCCCGGCGTGCTCCATGAGGACGCGGAGCGGATCTGGACGACCTGGCAGTGGCGGCCGACGGGGGTGACGGCATGACGGGAGAGGTGGCGGTGCTCGGCGCGGGCATGCACCCATGGGGCAAGTGGGGGCGTGGATTCGTCGAGTACGGCGTGGTGGCGGCCCGGGCGGCGCTCGCGGACGCCGGGCTGGACTGGCGGGACGTCGGCTCCGTCGTCGGCGCGGACACCGTGCGCGGCGGCTATCCGGGATACGTGGCCGGGGCCACGTTCGCGAGGGCGCTGGGCTGGCAGGGAGCCCGGGTCACGAGCGTGTACGCGGCGTGCGCTTCGGGGGCGCAGGCCATCGACACCGCGCGCGTGCAGATCCTGTCGGGCCTGGTGGACGTGGTGCTCGTGGTCGGGGCGGACGCCGCCCCGAAGGGCTTCTTCCGGCCCGCCGGCGGGGACCGGCCCGACGACCCGGACTGGCTGCGCTTCAGGGTGCTGGGAGCGACCAACCCGACGTACTTCGGACTGTACGCGCGTCGGCGGATGGCCGTGCACGGGGATAGCCCGGAGGACTTCGCGCAGGTCAAGGTGAAGAACGCCGCCATGGGCGCGCTGAATCCGTACGCGCGCTACCGCAAGCGGGTCACCGCCGAGGAGGTCGCCGCCTCCGCCGTGGTCGCCGATCCGCTGCGGCTGCTCGACATCTGCGCCACCTCCGACGGCGGGGCGGCCGTGGTGCTGTCGAGCATGGAGTTCGCGCGGAGACGGGGGGTGGCGGAGCCGGTGCGGATCCGGGCCGTGTCCACGGTGACACCGCGTTATCCGAACACGGTGCTGGACCTGCCGGACATCGCGACGGACTCCGCGGCGGCGGTCGAGCCGGCCACCGAGACGTTCCGGGCGTCCATCGCGCGGGCGGCCTACGAGGAGGCCGGCGTCGGGCCCGAGGATCTCTCCCTCGCCGAGGTGTACGACCTGTCCACCGCTCTGGAGTTGCAGTGGTACGAGGATCTGGGGCTGTGCGGGGAGGGCGAGGGGGTGAAGCTGCTGCGGGAGGGCGTGACGGCTCCGGGCGGGCGCACACCCGTCAACACCAGCGGGGGGCTCGCCTCCTTCGGAGAGGCCGTTCCGGCCCAGGCGATCGCCCAGGTCTGCGAGCTGACCTGGCAGTTGAGAGGAGCCGCGGGCGAGCGGCAGGTCGCGGGCGCGCGCGTGGGGATCACCGCGAACCAAGGGCTGTTCGGGCACGGGTCGGCGGTGATCGCGGTGCGGTGAGGGCGGGCGGGCGGCTGCTCGGGCGGACCCTGCGGCACATCGCGGAGCAAGGGCTCCCCCTAACGGTGCGTGACCGGCTCGGAATGCTGCGTGAACGTCTCGTGAACTGCGCCTGGGCCCGCGCCGACGGCGCCATCATGCTCCCGTGCGCTCCTGGACGGATACTCTCCGCTTCGCCTTCCAACCGGTGGTCAACCTGACGACGGGCGGGGTCGCGGGGCTGGAGATACTCGCCCGCCCGGAGACCGGCGACATCCTGGCCGAGGCCCGGCGCGACCCCGAACTCGACGGCCGTCTGGCGGTGCTGGCAGTCCGTACGGCGGTGCGCCGGGAGACGCTGCTGCCGTTGCACGTCAACGTGTTCGCCGGCACCCTCGCCGACCTGGGCGGGCTCACCCCGCTGCACGACGCCGTGCGTGGCGCGGGGCGGCTGCCCTGGGAGGTGACGATCGACGTCGGCCCGCCCTGCGCGCACGTTCCGCAGTCGGCGCTGCTGGAGGCGGTCGGCGGGCTGCGGGAGCAGGGGTTCCGGATCAGCGCGGACGGGATTGGCGACGGGGACGTCCCCCTGCGGCTGCTCACGGACCTCGCGCCCGACCTGGTGAAACTGGACGCGTCGCTGCTGGCGCGGCCGGCGGCGATGCGGGCGATGCGGACCCTGTGCGACGAGCTGGGCGCGCTGGTGGGCGTCGAGGGCGTGGAGACCGAACGGCAGTACGCGGCCGCCCTGGCGGCCGGTGCGCAACTGGCGCAGGGCGAGCTGTTCGCTCCGCCGTCCCGGCTGCCCGCGGCGGACGTGTACGTGCCGCCCCGCTCCGCCGCCGTCACGGGGACGGTGCGGCCGGGGCCGACGGTGCGGGAGTTCGTACGGCCCGCCGCGCTGCTGCCCGCCACCGCGTCCGCGAGCCAGGTGCGAGCGCTGCTGACCGGGTCGCCGGAGGTGTCCGGGGTGCTGCTCGTGGACCGGGACGGGATGCCGGTGCGGTCGGTGCACCGCTCCCGCTTCCTGCTGTCCATGTCGGGGCGCTACGGGCACGCCCTGTATGCCGACCGGCCCGCCGCAAGGCTCGGGGATCCGCCGCGGACGGTGGGCGTCGACGCCACCGCGTGGGAGGTCCTGGACGTGGTGGCCGTGGGCGACCGGGACCGCACGTCGGACGACGTGGCCGTCGTCGACCGGTACGGCCGGTGCGTGGGCGTCGTACGACTGGCGGACCTGGTGCGGGCGCTGGCCGAGAGCCGGGTCGAGGAGGCGGCCGGGCTCAATCCGCTGACCCGGCTGCCCGGTTCGGACGCGATCACCGGTGAGGTGGACCGGCGGATCGCGGACGGGCGGACCTTCGCGCTCAGCTGGCTGGACGTCGACCACTTCAAACAGGTCAACGACGGGGCCGGGTTCGCGGCGGGCGACGAGCTGATCCGGTCGGTGGGGCGGGCGCTGCAGCACGCGGAGTCCGGCGGTACCCGCGTCGGCCACATCGGCGGGGACGACTTCCTGGTGCTTACGGACCCGGACGGGCTGGAGCCACTGGCGGCCTCCGTGCTGGACGTCCCCTGGTCGGCGGGCGGACGGCCGGTCACGCTGTCCCTGGCCACGGTGGTGTGCGTGCCGGGCAGCGTGCCCGGTCACCGCGAGGCGGCCGCCTGCCTGGCCCCGCTGAAGCAGGCCGCGAAGGCACTGGACGGGGCGAGTTGGGTACTGGGGCACGCCGGGCTGCCGGGGCACGAGATCCGTCGCGGGTCGGGAGCGGCGACCGCGGGGGTGGGATAGGCGGGGCAGCAGCCCGAGCAGCAAACACCCGCGGGTTCCAGCGCGCTGAGCCGAAGCCGAGCGTGAAGCGGTGCGGCAGCCGCACGACCACCGACGTCCGCCAGCTCCCCACCGCCAGGGCGGAACTGGCGGGCGTTCGACAGGGGCGCGAGTGTGCGTCCGGGAGTCCGCGGTTGTCGGTGCGGACCCATGCCCGTCAACCGTTGTCGTCAGCGACCTTGACGCTCCCTGGACGCCGGTGAACACTTCCGGTGTCAGCCGACATCGCCATACATTCTCGGCGTATTCAGGCACTGTGCCGCGCGGGATTGCCTGAGCCGAGGCCCCTCCCCCACGGGCGACCGGCTGCGACGGCACGCGCGTCGCGGACGCCGGGCGGGGCGCGGGACCCTTCCTGCCCTCGGCTGTCCGCCAAGGGAGCCGCACCCTGCACGGAGGACCGGGACCGACCGTCCCGGGCCAGGGCCTAGGAGCCGCCATGAGCAGTGGCCCACCGGTTACGCCGTCAACCCGGCGCGCGACCTCGGCCTCCGCATTTCTACAACACAGCCTTCAACACAGCCTTCTGAGCAGCCTCCGCGCAGTTTCGAGCAGCACGAGCAGCCTTCCTGAACCCAGCCCAAGGGGTAGCCATGACGGACAACGCCGAGAAGTACGTCGCCGCGATCGACCAGGGCACCACCTCCAGCCGCTGCATCGTCTTCGGCCACGACGGCGCGATCGTCGCCGTCGACCAGCGCGAGCACCGCCAGATCTTCCCGAAGCCGGGCTGGGTGGAGCACGACGCCACCGAGATCTGGTCCAAGGTCCAGGCGGTGGTCGCCGGCGCGCTCGCCAAGGCCGGACTGCGCGCCGACCAGCTCAGCGCGCTCGGGATCACCAACCAGCGCGAGACGACGGTCCTGTGGGACCGCGCCACGGGCAAGCCCGTGCACAACGCGATCGTCTGGCAGGACACGCGGACGTCGGCGCTGTGCCGGCACCTGGGCGGCCCGGACGGGCAGGACCGTTTCCGCGAACAGACCGGGCTGCCGCTGGCCAGCTACTTCTCCGGGCCCAAGGCGGCCTGGCTGCTGGACAACGTGCCGGGCCTGAGGGCGCGTGCCGAGCGGGGTGAGATCGCCTTCGGCACCATCGACTCCTGGCTGATCTGGAACCTCACCGGCGGCACGGACGGCGGGCGGCACGTCACCGACGTCACCAACGCCGGGCGGACCATGCTGATGAACCTGGAGACCCTCCAGTGGGATCCGTCCATCCTCGCCGCGATGAACGTGCCCGAGGCGGTGCTGCCCGAGATCAGGTCGTCCGCCGAGGTGTACGGCACGGCGGTCGGCCAGCTCGGGGGCGTGCCGGTCGCCTCCGCGCTGGGCGACCAGCAGGCGGCGGTGTTCGGGCAGGCCTGTTACGACGTGGGCGCGGCGAAGAACACGTACGGCACGGGCAGCTTCCTGTTGCTCAACACCGGCGACCGGCCGGTGCCGTCGAAGAACGGGCTGCTGACGACGGTGGGCTACAAGATCGGCGGCGAAGCGCCTGTGTACTGCCTGGAGGGGTCCATCGCCATCACGGGCGCGCTGGTCCAGTGGTTCCGCGACCAGCTCGGCATCATCCGTACCGCCGACGAGATCGAGCCCCTGGCGGCGAGCGTCGAGGACAACGGCGGCGCGTACATCGTGCCCGCGTTCTCCGGTCTGTACGCGCCGTACTGGCGCTCCGACGCGCGCGGTGTGGTCACCGGGCTGACCCGGTACGTCACCAAGGCGCACCTCGCGCGCGCGGTGCTGGAGGCGACGAGCTGGCAGACGCGGGAGGTCGTGGACGCCATGTTCCAGGACTCCGGGGTGCGGATCACCACCCTGAAGGTGGACGGCGGCATGACGAAGAACCACCTGCTGATGCAGCACCAGGCGGACGTGCTCGACGTGCCGGTGATCCGGCCCAGGGTCTCGGAGACGACCTGTCTGGGCGCCGCGTACGCGGCCGGGCTCGCCACCGGCGTGTGGAACAGCCTCGACGAACTCAAGGCGCACTGGCGACAGGATGTGGAGTGGACGCCCTCCATGGACGCGTCGGTGCGCGACCGCGAGTACCACAGCTGGCGCAAGGCGGTGGAGAAGAGCTTCGGCTGGCTGGAGGACGGCGAGAACTAGGCTCCACGCGCGCGTGCGCCGCGCTCACGGACAGCGGCCCGGACCCCTGCCGGCGGGGTCCGGGCCGCTGTCCGTGTCACGTCGTGACGGTCTGGCGGCGCTCCGCCGTGAACGCCATCGCGTGCCGGACGACCCCGATGAGGATGTCCTTGACGGATTCCCGGTCGCGGGCGTCGCACAGCAGCAGCGGTACGCCGTCGTCGAGGTCGAGTGCCTGGCGTACGGCGCTCTCCGGGTAACGGACGGCTCCCTCGAAGCAGTTGATGCCGACGACGAACGGTATGGAACGCCGTTCGAAGTAGTCGACGGCGGCGAAGGAGTCCTCCAGGCGGCGCGTGTCGGCGAGCACGACGGCGCCGAGCGCGCCCTCGGACAGCTCGTCCCACATGAACCAGAAACGCTCCTGCCCCGGAGTCCCGAACAGGTACAGCACAAGGTCCTCGCGCAGCGAGATGCGGCCGAAGTCCATGGCCACGGTGGTGGTGTGCTTGCCTTCCACGCCGCGGATGTCGTCGACCGGGCGCCCGGCCTCGGTGAGGTACTCCTCGGTGCGCAACGGCTTGATCTCGCTGACCGCGCCGACAAGGGTGGTCTTGCCCACGCCGAAGCCGCCGGCCACCAGGATCTTGAGTGTGACGGGCTCGACCGGGGGCTTGCCGCCGCGCTCAGAACGCCCGAAGATCATCGATCTCTTCTCCTGCTTTGATGGGGGTGGGGGACCTGGACGCCGAGCGCCGCGCACAGTCCGTCCGTGAGCGCCTCGCGGTGCTCACGAAGCAGCCTCCTTCGGGGCGGGGGCGTTTCGGTCACAGCGCTCTGAGGCCGTTGATGACATCGCGCAGGATGCTCTCGTCCGGCAGTTCCGCCGGGGGCACGGGCCGGTTCACGTGGACGAACTCCGCGTCCACGAGGTCCCCTATGAGGACCCGTACCACTCCGATGGGCAGGTCGAGTTCGGCGGACAGTTCGGCGACCGACTGCGGGGCCTGACGACACAGATCGACGATGTCCACGTGCTCCGGGGACAGCGTGTGGTCCCCTTCCGCGTCGTCCGCGTGGATCTCCGTGACGACCACCGCGATGACGTCGAGGCGGTGCTGGGCCGCACTGGTGGTGCGGCCGCGTGTCATGGCGTACGGACGGACGACCGGCCCGGCCTCGTCGTCGAACCAGTGACTTCTTCCCTGACCGTCTGTGCTCATGTCATTCCACTACCCGCCCTGGGGCCGATCGGCGCGCGGAGCGGCGCCCAGATGCGCGCCGACCCGCTTGACCAGGAGCGTCATCTCGTAGGCGACCAGGCCCACGTCCGAGTCGGCGTCCGAGAGCACGGCCAGGCAGCTGCCGTCCCCGGCGGCGGTGACGAACAGGAAGGCGTCGTCAAGCTCCACGACCGTCTGCCGGACGCTGCCCGCCTCGAAGTGGCGGCCCACGCCCTTGGCGAGACTGTGGAATCCGGAGGCCACGGCGGCCAGGTGCTCGCTGTCCTCCCGGCTCAGGTCCGCGGAGACCCCGATCGGCAGGCCGTCGCCGGACAGCACAAGGGCCTTGCGGATGCTCGCGACACGGTCCACCAGGTCGTCCAGGAGCCAGTTGAGCTCGCCGGACCTGTCGGTCGCGGTGTGGCCGGTCGCCTTCGGTGCGGTCATCGACCGTCTCCCTTTGTCGTTCGTTGTGGTGCTGTGCCGCTGTGGGCGTCGTCGCCCGCGGCGTTCTCCTCGCGGCCGCGTCGCCAGCCCCGCTGGAGGGAGGCCATACGGCTGCGTACCTCGTCGGCGTCCCGCTCGTCGAGCTCCGCCCGGTCGTCGGTGGGCCGCTCGGGGCCCTTCTTCAGCTGCGGAGCCAGGCTGGCCTGCCGCACCCGACGGGGCAGCGGAGCCGCTCCGGAACGGCTGTCCTGCGGAGCGGACCCTCGCGGCGAGCCGGAGCCCGCCGTCTGTCGTCCCGCGGATCCGAATCCGGAGCCGGCCTGTTGTCCCGCGGGCCCGGATCCGGCTCCGGAACCTGAACGGGGCTGCTGACCTGGAGCTGCGGCGCCGGAGCCGAAACCGGGTCCTGCACCGGGCCGTTGCCATGCCGGGCCGGAGCCGGGCGCCCGGGGCGCCGCGTGGTCGTCGGCGTCGCGGGAGGCCTCGGCCGAAGCACCGCCCAGGCTCTCGGGGCCGTTCGACGCGATCTCGGTACGGCGGGTGCGCCGCGGCAGCACGGGTGCCCCGGGCGTCTCACCGAACTCGTGACCGGTGGAGGCCGGCCCGGTCGAGGGCCTCGCCGCGTCGGTGCGCTGCTCGTCGAGGGGGTCGGGGACGCCGGTCGCCCGGCGCTGCGGGCCTGTGCCTCGCCGGCGTGCGGGCAGCGGGGCCGCCGCCTGCGGGCGTGTCCGGTCCGGGCCCGCCGGGGGCTCCTCGTCCGCGTCCTCGCGGCGCGACCGCTGCTCGGTGACCGGCCGTCCGTGCGAGCTGACCAGCTTGGGTGCCCGGCGCAGGGGCAGCGGGACCGGGGCGTCGAGGTCGTCGTCCGGGCCGGCCGGGCGGGCGCCGCTTCCGGCGCCCTGGGGTTCCCCGCGCACCTCGTCCGGGCGGACCCCGGTCATGTCCTCCGCGTGGGAAGGGGAGCGGCGCGGCCGGAACAGTCCGCCGCGTTCGCTCTCCTCGTCGTCGAGCCCGCCCGGGAAGCCGCCGAGGGCGTCCAGGCCGACGGGGGCCTCCAGTTCGACCGGACCGTCCAGAAGCGCGGGCGACAGGCCGGGCAGCTGCCCCGACGCCGTGGAGAGCGGGGCGCGGCGGGTCTTCTCCGGTTCGGCTTCCTTCGGCGGCCGGGGCCGGTCGAGGCGGAAGCCGATGCCGTTGGTGTCCGGCACGTCGTCCGACAGCAAGGTGTCCGGGATGAACACCACGGCCGTCGTACCGCCGTACGGCGACGGCTGGAGGGAGACCCGGACGTTCTGTCGCTGGGCGAGCCGGCTGACCACGAACAGGCCCAGCCGGTCGGTGTCGGACAGCTCGAACTCCGGTGTCTCGGCGAGCCGGAGGTTGGCGTCCAGGAGGGCGTCGGCCGCCATGCCGAGACCGCGGTCGTGGATCTCCAGGGTGAAGCCGTTGGCGACCCGCTCGCCCAGGACCTGGACGGCGGTGTGCGGCGGGGAGAACACGGTGGCGTTCTCCAGCAGTTCGGCGACGAGATGCGTGAGGTCCGCCACCGCCGGGCCGGTGACGGCGACCCTGGGCAGCCGACGGACCTCGACGCGCTCGTAGTCCTCGACCTCGGCGACGGCGGCCCGGACGACGTCCATGAGCTGCACCGGCTTGCGCCACTGCCGGGAGGGAGCGGCGCCGGACAGGATCACCAGGCCCTCGGCGTGCCGGCGCATACGGGTCGTCAGGTGGTCCAGACGGAACAGGTCGGCGAGTTCGTCGGTGTCCTCGGTCCGGCGCTCCATGGTGTCGAGCAGGGTGAGCTGCTTGTGCAGGAGGACCTGGCTGCGCCGGGCGAGGTTCACGAAGACCTCGGAGACGCCGGCCCGCAGTTCGGCCTGCTTGACGGCGGCCTCTACGGCGGCGCGCTGGAGCGTGTTGAGCGCCTGGCCGACCTCGCCGATCTCGTTCTTGTCGTACTCCAGCTGCGGGACCTCGGTCTCCACGTCCACGTGTTCGCCCGCGGACAGGCGGCGCATCACGCTGGGCAGCCGTACACCGGACGCCTCGTGGGCCTCCAGGCGCAGTTGCCGCAGGTCGCGGATGAGGTTCCGGCCGACGCGGACGGACAGCACGAGCGAGGCGAGCAGCGCGACCAGGCCGAGGACCCCGGCGACGGACGCCTTGACGATGACGCCCATCGCGTCCGGGCGGACCCGGTCCTGGTAGCGGTCGCCCGCCTGGTCGTTGAGCGTGGCCAGATCGTCGAGCACGTTGCCGGCGGCCGCGTCCCAGCTCTTGGCGGTGACGGTGCGGGGGGTGCCGGGGGCGGCGGAGATGACGGACCGTTCGGCCGAGCGCAGCGGAGCCGTGGTGGCGTTCTTCCAGAAGCTCCGGAAGCGTTCACGCTCCGTCGGCGGGAGCACCGGCAGGCTGATGTCGTACAGCAGGGTGCGCTGGGCGGCGAGGTCGGAGACCTCGCGGATCTCGTCCCGGGAGAGCTTCCCGACCACCAGGGCGGAGCCGAGGAGGGCGTCCTCCCGGGAGAGCAGTTCGCGGGCGCGGGTGACGTTCACCAGGGCGCGGGCCTGCTTGTCCAGCTCCACGCTGTCGACGCCGTCGAGGGCCGCCAGGAGGGAGTAGCAGGGGTCGACGAGCCGGTTGTACTGGTCGAGGGCCTGGAACCGGGTCACGGTGCCCTCCTCGACGCTGCGCCGGAGCGAGTCGATGCCTTCCAGAGCGTCCAGTACGGCGGTGACGTGTTCGTCGTCGTCCGCGTCCATGTCGTCACGGACATCCGGGTTCGTCGCGTTCGCGCGGAGTTCGGCGACGGCGTCGTCGGTGGCGTCCCGGGTGGTGCGCAGCGCGGACAGCGCGTCCGAGGCCCGGGGGTCGGCGAGGTAGACGAGGGTCTGGCGGCGTTCCTGCTGCAGGACGCGGACGGCGTCCTCGGTGGGGTAGCCGATCTCCTCGACGAGGGACGACACATGGAACAGCCGGGCCACTTCCCGGCCCGTGAGTACCGTGGCGAAGCCCCAGATCGCGATCAGGGACACCAGCGGCACGAGGAGCAGCGCCACGATCTTCCGGCGGATCGACTTCCCGCGAAAGCGCATGGCCTCCCCCAGCTCGACCCCCTCCGACAGGGGGTACACATGTACGTCAATAAACGGCGCGAGCCTACTACTGACACGCACGTAACTCGAAGACCGGTCCGGATTCCGAACGCCCGGGCCCACGGCACGTCATGGGGAGTTGTCCGCCCATTGCGGGAGATTGTGTCCTGCCCGCCTGCGACGGCGACCGGGCCGGACGCGACCGGAACGGCTGGCCAGTTGGCCGGATCTTTACGGTCCGTGGGAATCTTGAAGGCGCGTTGTTCGTCCTTCTCTATGGGAGTTGGGGGAGGAATCGGCCACAGGAGCCGCGTCCCGCAACCGGGCGGCGTAAAACAGCGCAAGCCGGGCAGCCGCTGGAGAGTCGTGTCTTCGGACACGGGGCGAGCGGTCTGCTGGCAGTGGGGAGTGACATGTCGATGGACACGGCGGAGCGGCAGAAAGCGCCGTCACACGGCGGTGCGGACAGGGTGGCGCCCCGGACGGCCCGGCGCGCCCTTGAGGCGCCGGATCGCGACATTCCGGCGGACGGACCGGCGAGGACGGGCGAGCGCGAGGGCAGGGCGGCCACGGCGGCAGCGGCTGTGGCCCCAGTGGGGGCTCGACATCGACGGACAGCGCGTCATCGATCTCGGCGAGCTGTTCGGCAACG
>NZ_JBSFTY010000111.1:0-24408 GCF_053591515.1 Streptomyces sp. NPDC003011 | reverse complement strand
GGGGGGCGGTGCGGTCTGCGGGGCTGATGCCCTGCCGGGCGGTAGGGCTTGCTGGGGCTGGCGCCCGCAGGGCCGCGTGGCCTGCGGGGCTGGTGCCCGCCGGGCGATCGGCCTTACGGGGCTGGTGTCTGCCGGGCCGCCCGGTCTGCGGGGCGGCCGGGTTTGCGGGGGCTGATGTCTGCCGGGCGGTCCGGCCTGCAGGGCTGGCGCCCGCGGAGCCGCGCGGCCTGCGGGACTGACGCCTCCCGGGCGGTGGGGCTTGCTGGGCTGGCGCCCGCGGGGCGGTCGGGTTTGCGGGGCTGGCGCCCGCGGGCCGCGTGGCCTGCGGGACTGACGCCTCCCGGGCGGTGGGGCTTGCCGGGCGGGTGCCCGCCGGGCCGCGTGGCTTGCGGGGCTCACGCCTCCCGGGCCGCGTGGCCTGCGGGGCTGGTGCCCGCCGGGCGGCTCCGGGGCTGCCGAGGACGCCCGACGGCAGTCGTATCGCCGCGGCGGTGCCGCCGTGCGTGCTCCGCAGGGGCCGCCTCAGACGGACGCGCGCTCCAGCTCCCGCAGCGTCTCCCGCTCTCGCGGGGTCAGCGGTGGTTCCGTCAGCGGGGGCAGCAGGGAACCGTTGACAACGGCCAGCACGGTCGCCGGGTGCAGCAACCGTCCCGGTCCCGCCGTCAGGCTGGTCACGTCCCACAGCGCGGCGGCGGCCCGGTACGAGCCCGTCGCCGCCTTCGTCAGCCGCCGTGAGTACCGCGTCACCAGCCGGTCCGCCGCGTTCGGCTGCCCGCCCCGCGTCTGCGGATACCAGACGTCCTGCCCGACCGCCATCGCCCAGGCCCCGTCGACCGATCGCGCGGCCCCCCGCTGCACCCGCCGCGCGAGACCGTCCGCCCCCAGCCCGCTGCGCCGTACCTCGTCGCCCAGGAACCGCGCACCGAGTGCGGCCACCGACATGCCCTGCCCGTACGCCGGGTTGAACGTGGCCAGCGCGTCACCGAGGACGACGAAACCCTCGGGCCAGTTCCGTGCCTTCTCCAGGTACCGCCGGGCGTTGACCGTGCTGCGGCTGATGTGCACGTCGGTCAGTGGTTCGGCACCGGCGACGAGCCGGCCGACGATGGGATGCGGAAGGTCGAGCATGTAGCGCAGGAAGCCCTCCGGGTCGGCCGGCGGCTCACCGCCACGGGTGCCGGCGAGGCTGACCATCCACCGGCCGCCCTCGATGGGCAGCACCATCCCGCTGCGCCCCGGCCGGTTCACGTACGGATCGGCCTGGACGATCGTCAGCGGGAACCGCTCGGCACCCTCGGGCACGCGGTAGACACGGGTGGCGTTGACGAGCCCGGAGTCCACGGTCCGCTCGCGGACGCCGGTGACACCGAGGCTCTCCAGCCAGTGCATGACACGCGAACCGCGGCCACTGGCGTCGACGACGAAATCGGCGGCGAGTTCCGTCTCCCCGGCGGGAGTCGACAGCCGTACACCGGTGACTCGCCCGGCCGCACCGGTGACGTCGAGGACCCGGGCCCTGCGCGGCTCGACGTCCGTGTGGGTCAGTACGGCGGTCCGGACCGCCCAGTCCAGCAACGCCCGGCTGCACGCCAGCATCCGGGGCCCCTCGTGGCGCCAGCGCCGGAACCAGCCTTCCGGGGTGAGCGCCACCATGCCCGAGCCGAGGGGTATCTCGCGGGCGCCCGCGGCGAGCAGATGCCGGCGCATGCTCACGCCCGGCACCAGGTCCTCCATGGCGGCCAGGCCGCCCGCCATCAACAGGTGGGCGTGGCGGCCCTGCGGGAGCCCCTTGCGGTGGTCGGGTCCGTCGGGCAGGTCGTCGCGGTCCAGGACGATCACTTCGTCCGCGGCACCGGACAGCGCGGCCGCGGCCAGCATGCCGGCCAGGCCGGCACCGATGACGACAGCTCTCCGCGTCATGGGGCTCCTCGTGTTCAGCCAGGGGTGGCCCTCACCGTACCTTCACGTACGGCGGTGACACGGGTCGAACACGCGAGCGCCTGGGCCAGTTCCACCAGCCCACCGGTACCGGAGACCTCCGTGGCGTACAGCCGGTACGCGCTCGGCGCGCCCGGGGGCGTCTCCCGGGCGGCGGCGCGGCGCGCGGCGTCGGCCACCATCACCGCCTCGGCCGTGAGGCGGGCCTCGTGCGCGTCACGGCCCGCGCGCAGGGCGGCCTCCAGGGCCCGTTCGCGGATCCGGTCGTCGAAGTACGGGGCGAGCGCCAACAGGGCGTCGTGGATGGACACCTCGCGCCAGCGCAGCCGGTCCCGGGGCGGCCGCCACCAGGCGCTGGGCGGCTTCGGCGCGGTGGAGGCGAACTGTACCCGGGACCACAACGGGTCCAGCCTGCGGTGGTCTTCGAGGCTGTGCCAGTGGACGAGGGCCGCGGGCAGCAGCCTCGGCAGCACGAACCCGGCGGAGAACAGCAGCGCGGCCAGCGCGGCCATCGGCGGGGCCACCCCGGTGGACAGCACGTCGAGGTCGTGGCCGGTCCAACGCGCCACGACGGCCGTGTACTTGGCGAGCTGGAAGCCCACCACGTCCAGCAGCGCGCCGGCCAGGATCAGCCACAGCCCGGCCCGCAGCAGTCCGGTGACCTCGCGTCCCCACTTCAGGCACACCGCGCACATCGCCAGCATCGCCGCGCTGTGCCCCAGCAGGTAGAGCACGATCATCTCCCGCATGAACGGGGTGTTCGCGTAGTAGGTGTCCAGGTCGGTCAGCCGCTCGACGTCCGCGTCCGCCAGCGCGAACAGCGCGACGATGGCGACGATCAGCGCGCCGTACGCGGCGACGGCCCGCAGCACCAGCAGCCGGATCCGCTCCGGGGCACCGCCCCGCCAGTTGATCAGCAGGATCAGCAGGGAGCAGCTGTACGCCGAGAGCATGCCGTAGGTCAGCGGGGCACCGAAGTTGGGGATGCCGGTGAGGTCGTTGACGGCGGCCAGGGTCACCGGCGCGGCGCACACGAAGACGAGGGAGCCGAGCAGGATCGCCGCGCAGGTGGACACGGTCAGCGGGGTGCGTGCGGCGCCGCGCGGCCGCCGGCGGTACAGGACCGCGCAGGACAGTCCGAAGACCGCGGCCGCCAGATACACGACGAGGCTCATGTCCCAGAACTCCGTTCGGACGATCGTGCGGCGGTGGGGGGACGGTGCGCCGCGGGCACCGGGTTCATGCCGTGCCCGTCGTGGTCGCAGCGGCGCGCAGGCGGGCGGCCGCGACGAGCGGGGAGCCGGCCAGCGCGTCGGCGATGTCCACGAGGGTGCGGGGAGCGGGCGCCCGGTCCTGGAACCGCGGGGTGCCGCGCGGCACCAGGGGACTGTCCCGGCCGCGCTCCTCCACGACGGCCGCGGCGACGACCGCCGCCCACGCGGTCGCCTCGGCGCGCTCCGGGTCACCGGTCGCCAGGGTCACGGCCTCCAGGGTCCGCTCGTACAGGTCCGGGTCGAAGAACGCGTCCAGGCCGCCGAGCGCGTTGTGGATGCTGGTCTGCCGCCACACCAGCCGGGTGGCGGGGGAGGACCAGCGGGGCCGGGGCAGCCGCAGCGAGCGGCGGGTGAGGAACTCGTCCAGTTCCCGCTCCAGCGGCTCCAGTCGCGCGAAGTCCCGCCGCGCCCGCCGCCACCGCGTCGTGCGGGGGCCGGCCAGCGGGATCAGGATGCCCACCACCGTCAGCAGGGCGGCGAGGCCGGCGGCGACCGGCGAGACGGTCGTGCTCAGCCCCGACCAGTCGCGTCCGCACCAGCGGGCGATCACGGCGGCGAGCTTCGACACGCTGTACCCGGTGTTGCACAGTGCCCCCACACCCAGCACCACCAGGCCCGCGCGCAGCCAGCCGCGCACCTCGCGGGCCCAGCGCAGCGACGACACCGTGGTGACGATGACGGCGTAGAGGTGGCCGACCAGGTACAGCACGATCATCTCGGCGATGAACGGCGTCGTCGCGTAGTAGGTGTCCAGGTCGGTGCGCCGCTCCACGGGGGCGTCGCCGAGCGCGAACGTGACGGCGATGCCGAGCACCACGAACGCGTACGCCACGATCCAGCGGCGGGTGGTGCGGTGCACATGCGGTCCGCCCCGCCAGTAGACGATCAGCACCTGGGAGGCGGCGCTGTACGCGGTGATCGACGCGTACGTCAGCGGGGCGGCCAGGTTGGGGATGTCGCTGAGGTGGTTGACGGCCGCGACGGTCGGCTCGGCCCCGAGGAAGAAGCAGACGCCGGCCAGGCCCAGGACGGCGCAGATCGCCCGCAGGTACGGGTCGCGCCGGTGCCGTACCAGGTCGGGGGCCTTCAGCAGGAGCCCGAGCCACAGCACACCGCAGCTGATGTAGTTGATCAGGCCGTTCATCCTCGTGTCCCGCGGTAGTTGAGCGCGGCGCCGATGCGCCCGGCGATGTCCTGGCCGCCGTCGTCCGGCCCGGGGGCGGAGTCCGCCGGTGCCTCCAGCCAGGGCCGCAGCCGACCGCCCATGAGCATGCCGAAGCGGTCGGCCTCCTGCTCGTCGTCCAGGCTGAAGTCGGTGCGCGCGGCGACCGGCCGGGGGCGGCTGTCACCGGCCGTCGCCGCTGCCGGGGTGCCCGCGCCCTGCTGGTGCATGTGCCATACCTCGTGACAGAAGATCACGATCTGGTGCCATACGGCGGCCCGCCGGTCGACGACGACGATGTCCTGCGTGTCGCCCTCCAGCCACAGCCCGCTCGCGGTGTGCGGCGGGAAGACCTCCCGGCGCACGACGACCTCACGGCCCCGCCACCGGCTGACGGAGTCGACGAGGGCGTCGAACAGCGCCTCCGGATCCGCGGGGACCGGCACCCGCATGGGCCCGATGAGCGCACCGGCCAGCCGGCGCATGTCCCTCTTCCGCCGCACTACCGCGAGCTGCCGGACCATCCGCTCCTTCAGCTACCTCACCTCCGACACAGCAGAAACCGAACCGACGCCCGGGACTACCGGGGTGGCCGGGGCCGCCGCGGGCCTCGGAGCGGCCTGGTCCGCCGGCGACCTGTGCTCGGCTGGGGCCGGGGTGCCGGAGACAGTCGGGATCGCCGGGCTCGCCGGACGCGCGGAAGTCGCCGGGGTCGCCTGGGACGCCAGGGCGGACGAGGCTGCCGACTCAGTCGGAGTGGTCGAGACTCCCCGGGGCGCCGGGCCGGCGGGAGCCACCGAGGCCGTCGGGATCGCCGGGTGCGCCGGATCAGGAGAGGCCGTGGGGGGTGACGGGGCTGCCGGGATGGCTGGGGAGCCCGAGGTCGCGGGGATGGTCGGATCCGCCGAAGCCGGAGGGGCCGCCGGGATCGCCCGAGCCCTCAGGCCCACCGAAGCCGCCGGGCTCGCCGGGCCGACGGGAGACACCGGGCTAACCGGGACCGGAGTAGCCGGGGCCGCCGGGCTCGCCGGAGCCACCGACGTCGCCGGAGTCACCGGGCTAACCGGGACCGGAGTCGCAGAGGTCGCCAGGACCGGAGTCGCCGGGGCCGTTGGGCCCGCCGGAGTCGCCGAGGTCGCCGGGGCCGCCGGGGTCGCCGACGTCGCTGGGGCCGGCAGGGTCACCCGGGCCGTCGGCCTCGCCGGGCTGGTCGGCGTCGCCGAAGCCGCCGGGCTCGCCGGGGCGGCGGGAGTCACCGGGCTAATCGGGACCGGAGTAGTCGGGCTCGCCGGAGCCACCGACGTCGCCGGAGTCGCCGAGGCCGCCGGAGTCGCCGGGCCGGCCGGAGTCGCCGAGGCCGCCGGAGTCGCCGGGCTCGCCGGAGCCACCGACGTCGCCGGAGTCATCGGGCCGGCCGGAGCCACCGAAGTCGTCGGAGTAGCCGAGAGTGTTGGGGTCGGGGGGACCCGCCGTGGCGCTCGGGTGCGTATCGCGTTGATGGCTTCGGGGTGTCGTAGGGCACGGGAGACCGGTCCGATGTCCCGGAGCAGGTCCGTGGGGTCCGGGTCGTCCGTCGTTCCGTGGCGCGGGGGACGGTCCTGGGTGTCGAGGGCGTCCAGGATGGCCACCGCGGCGGCCAGTGCCTTGGCTCGGTCCGGGGGGTACCCGAGGGCGAGGGCGGCGTCGTGGGACCGTGCGCGCAGGTCCTCGTCGATGTGCCGGGCCAGCGGCAGCAGCATGTCGCGGATGAACGTCTCGCGGCGGATCAGGCGCAGTTCGGGGGTGGCCCGCAGCAGCAGCGGCACGCCGTGGCCGTTGACCCTGCGGGCCAGCAGGTACAGCGGGCGCAGTTCGCGGTGGGCCCGCCGCAGCCGCCGGCGCTCGTGCAGGTACTGGCCGGCGTGCGGGAGGATGAAGCCGACCGCGATCAGGACCGCCGACAGGCACGCCACCGGCGGGGCGACCCCGGTGCTCAGCCAGTCCAGGTCGTGACCGGTCCAACGGGCCGTCACGGCGGTGAGTTTGGCCGCGTCGAACACCAACTGGCTGACGTAGCCGAGGCCCAGGAACTTCAGTCCCCAGCGCAGCCAGGCGTCGAGGCCGTGGGTGCGCACCCAGTTCCAGATCAGCCGGGCGGTGATCACCGTGGCCACGGTGTGCGCGAGCAGGTAGAGCAGGATCTCCTCGCGCATGAAAGGGGTGTTGGCGTAGTACGTGTCCAGGTCGCGCAGCCGTTCCACGGGCACGTCCGCGAGCGCGAACAGCACCCACAGCGCCACGATCACCCCGGAGTAGACGGCGATCACCCAGCGCATCGCACGACGCGTCCCGGCCGACCGGTCGGACAGGCCGTTGCGCCAGGCGATGATCAGCAGCAGACACGAGCCGCAGAACGCGGTCAGCAGCGAATACACCAGCGGCGCCGAGATGTTGGGCACGCCGGTGACCCGGTTGGTCCAGGCGATCGTCGACGGCGTGACGAACACGAACACACAGCAGGCGATCAGCAGCAGACCGCCGACCGCGCGCAGCAGCGGATCCCTCCAGAGCCGGATGATCGTGGGCAGTTTGATCGCCAGCGCGGCGGCCAGCACCACGGTCGGAATCCAGAACGAGACGGAGTACGCGCTGAGTTCGAGGGCGTACGTCACCGCACCTGTCCTCCTCCCCCTTCGCACCGTCGACCGGCCGTCCGGCGGCTTTCCGAGGTTACGCGTCCGGTGCTGTCCGCGTCATGCGAGTCGTGTCCAAACCATTGACGCGGAAGCGCTTCGAATCTACGGTCCGTTCGAAGTTACGGGCACGATTCGACATACCGAACAGTAAGGGCAGGGCATGGGACGACCTGACCTGAACCGCAGGCAGCTTCTGGGCGGGCTCACAGGCCTGTTCGTCGCCGGCAGCTTCGGCTTCGCCGCACTCGGCACCGGCGCCGACGCGCTCGCCGCCGGTTCGCAGACCCGCGTGCGCTACTGGAACCTGTTCAGCGGCGGCGACGGGTACAACATGATCGCGATGCTGGACGCCTTCCGGGCGGAGAACCCCGGCATCGACGTGAAGGACTCCACCCTCCAGTGGGGCAGCCCCTTCTACACCAAACTGGCCATGGCGGCGGCGGGCAACCGCGCCCCGGACCTCGGCGTGATGCACCTGGGCCGGGTCACCGGCTTCTCACCGGGCCGCCTCCTGGACCCCTGGGACGTCGACCTCCTCGCCAAGTACGGCGTACGGGAAGCCGACTTCAACCCCGAGCTGTGGAAGCGCGCCGTCATCGACGGCAAGCTCTACGCCCTCCCGCTCGACATCCACGTCCAGCTCTGCTTCTACCGCAAGGACGTGCTGAAGAAGGCGGGCCTGCTCGGCGCCGACGGCCGCATGGTGCCCGTGACGTCGGTGGACGAATGGTTCGACGTGCTCAAGGAGGCCAAGGCGGCCACCAAGAAGGGTTTGCAGACCATCGGCATGTGGTCCAGTGACCAGAACTTCCAGTGGTGGTTCTTCGTCGCCTTCTACACCCAGCTCGGCGGCACCTGGTTCGACGACGCCCGCACCGAGGTCACCTTCGACACCGACAAGGCCACCCAGGTCCTGGAGTTCCTGCGGCGGCACATCACCGACGGGTACTCCAACCCGGACTTCGCGGGCGGCGCGGGCGCCGAACAGTTCGTCAACGGCGGCCCGTTCGTCTGGGAGGGCAACTGGTCGGTGCCGGTCTACGACAGCGCGAAGATCGAATACGGCGCCACCCCGCTGCCGCCCGTCTTCGGCAAGCAGGCCACCCACGCCGAGTCGCACGCCTTCGTCCTGCCGCACCAGTCCGGCCGCGGCGGCGACACCAACGAGGGCGCGCACCGGCTCGCCGCCTACATCGTCCAGCACGCCAGGCAGTGGGCGGCCGGCGGCCACATCCCCGCCTACACGCCGACCCTCTCGACGGCCGCGTACCAGAAGCTGAGCCCGCAGAACGAGTACGTCACCGCGATGGACCACCAGGCCACCGAGCCGAAGGTGTGGTTCGCGGGCTCCACCGGCATCCTCGCCCAGCGCGTCGGCCCGATCGTCGTCTCCTCGACGATGGGCTCCGCCAGGCCGGACGCCGCCGCCCGCTCCATGAAGAGCACGCTCACCGCGCTGCTCGCCTCGAAGAACCCCATGGACGGCCGGACCGCCGCGCAGGGAGGTGCGGTCGCATGACGACGACCAGCGCACAGACCGTCATCGCGCCCACCCGCGCGCGGAGCGCCGCGGACAGCGCCACCGTCCGCCGCAGGCAGGGCTTCCAGCACGGCGGCTGGTTCGTCGCCCCGTTCCTGGTGCTGTTCGTGCTGTTCGTGATCTGGCCGCTGCTGCGCGGCGTGTACCTCAGTTTCACGGACGCCAACATCTCCGGCGACGCCACGAGCTTCGTCGGCCTCGACAACTACCGCGAGGCCCTGAACGACCCGCTGGTGTGGGAGTCGCTCGGCCACAGCGCGTACTTCACGCTGCTGGTCGTGCCCTGCATCACGGTCCTCGCCTTCCTCCTCGCGATGCTCGCCCACCACATCGAGCGCGCCAAGTGGCTGTGGCGGCTGTGCTTCTTCGCCCCGTTCCTGCTGCCGTCGACCGTCGCAGCCAACCTGTGGCAGTGGCTGTTCAACCCCGGCACCGGGATGATCAACCACGTCTTCGGCATCGACACGCCGTGGCTGAACGACAAGGCGTACGCCATGCTCGCCGTCGTGATCTGCACCCTGTGGTGGACGGTCGGCTTCAGCTTCCTGCTCTACCTCGCCGCCCTCCAGGGCATCCCCGCGCACCTCTACGAGGCCGCCAAGCTGGACGGCGCGAACGCCTGGCACCGCATGGTCCACATCACCCTGCCGATGCTGCGCAACATCACCGGTCTCGTCATCGCCCTGCAGATCCTCGCCTCGCTCCAGGTCTTCGACCAGGCCGTGGTGATGATGGACTTCCTTCCCGGACCGGAGGGCGCCACCAGGACGTTCGTGCAGTACACGCTCGAAGAGGGCTTCACCAGCTACCGCGTCGGCTACGCCTCCGCGATCTCCATCATCTTCTTCGTGATCATCGCGGCCGTCGCCCTCGCCCGGATGTGGCTGCTGCGCAACCGAGAGGAGGGCGGCCGATGAGCACCGCCGCACCACACGTACGCGTCACATCCTCGCGCACGCCGTGGACACCCAGCCAGATCGTCCTCACCCTCCTCGGCGCCGCCGTCTCCGCGGTGTTCCTCGCGCCGCTCGTCTGGGCGCTGTTCACCTCCCTCAAGTCCGAGACCGAGGCCGTCGAGGTGCCCCCGCACTGGCTGCCGAAGGAGTGGACGACCCAGGCGTGGTCGGCGATCTTCGAGACCGGCAACATCACCAACTGGTTCGTCAACTCGCTGGTGGTCTCGGTCTGCGTGACGGCCGTGGTGCTGTTCGTGAGCGCGCTCGCCGGATACGGCTTCGCCCGCACCGAGTTCCGCGGCAAGGGCCCGTTGATGGGCCTGGTCATGACCGGCCTGATGGTCTCGCCCGCCGTCCTCGGCGTGCCGCTGTTCACCACCGTCCAGCAGATGGGGATGGTCGACACCTACTGGGGCATGATCCTGCCGCAGTGCGCGCCCGCCGCGATGGTCTACATCCTCTACAAGTTCTTCCAGGGCATCCCGCGCGAGCTGGAGGAGGCCGCCTTCATCGACGGCGCGGGCCGCTGGCGGGTCTTCTTCACCATCGTGCTCCCGCTCTCCCGCCCCTCCCTCGCGGCGGTCGGCATCTTCACCTTCATCGCGTCCTGGAACAACTTCCTGTGGCCGTACATGGTGACCAACAACCCCGACCTGATGACGATGCCGAACGGCATCGCGACCGTCATGAACTCCTACGGCATCCAGTGGGCGCAGCTCATGGCGGGCGGCCTCATGGCGGGCCTGCCGCTGATCATCGTCTTCGTCTTCTTCCAGCGCCAGATCGTGGCGGGTGTCGCGCACACCGGCCTCGCGGGCCAGTAACTCCCCAGAAGGAGCTACCAGTTGAAGCGCCTCAGAATCGCCGCGGTACTCGCCGCGGCCCTGCTCGCCCTGCTGCCGGCGACGGCACAGGCCGCCGAACACCCGGACCCCCTGCCGGTCACCGGCCAGCAGATCATCCACGACCCGACCGTCATCCGCCTCAAGTCCGGCGGCTACGCGGCCTACTCGACGGGCGGGATCATCGGCGCCCGCCTGTCGAAGGACCGCACGCACTGGGAGGACGCGGGCAACGCCTTCGCCGAACCCCCGGCCTGGTGGTACGAGTACAACGACACCGGCGACCCCTGGGCCCCCGACATCTCCTACCGCGCCGGCCGGTACTGGCTGTACTACGCCGTCTCCTCGTGGGGCACCAACCACTCCGCGATCGGCGTCGCCACCTCCCGCAGCGGCCTGCCCGGCACCTGGACCGACCACGGCAAGGTCTTCGCCTCCGAGACGGCCGACACCTGGAACGCCATCGACCCGGCGCTCATCACCGCCGAGGGCCGGCTGTGGATGTCCTTCGGCTCGTACTGGACGGGCATCCGCATGGTCGAGCTGAACCCGGCCACCGGCAAGGCCCTGCCCGGCGCCACCGTCCACCACCTCGCCACCCGCCCGGACGCGCCCTACGCGGTGGAGGGCCCGTACATCGTCAAGCACGGCGGCTTTTACTACCTCTTCGCGTCCTACGACACCTGCTGCGCGGGCGTGAACTCCACGTACAAGATCCGGGTCGGCAGGTCGACGAGCATCACGGGCCCGTACGTGGACAGCACCGGCACCCCGATGCTGGACGGCGGCGGCGACCTGCTGCTGGAGGGCCACGGCAGGTACATCGGCACCGGCGGCCAGTCGGTGTTCCGGGACAACGGCCGCGACTGGCTGGCCTACCACTACTACGACGCCGAGGACGAAGGCACCCCCAAACTCGGTCTCAACCGCCTGAGCTGGGCAGCAGACGGCTGGCCCACAGTCGTCCAGGCGCGCGGGGAACCGCGCGACCAGCCACAACGCACCCGCCACTGAACAGGACCCCCTCCCGAAAGGCGACCATGCACGACAAGGCCCGCTTCACCCTCGACCCCGCCTTCACCGTCGGCGAGGTGAATCCCCGCCTGTTCGGCTCGTTCGTGGAACACCTCGGCCGCTGCGTCTACACCGGCATCTTCGAACCGGACCACCCCACCGCGGACGAGGCCGGTCTGCGCCAGGACGTCCTCGGCCTCGTCCGCGAACTCGGCGTCACCGCCGTCCGCTACCCCGGCGGCAACTTCGTCTCCGGCTACAAGTGGGAGGACTCCGTCGGCCCGGCCGAGGACCGCCCCCGCCGCCTCGACCTCGCCTGGCACTCCACGGAGACCAACCGCTTCGGCCTGGCCGAGTACATCGCCTTCCTCAAGAAGATCGGCCCCCAGGCCGAGCCCATGATGGCGGTCAACCTCGGCACCCGCGGTGTCGCCGAGGCACTCGAACTCCAGGAGTACGCCAACCACCCCGCGGGCACCGCCCTGTCCGACCTCCGGGTCTCGCACGGCGACAAGGACCCGTTCGGCATCCGGCTGTGGTGCCTCGGCAACGAGATGGACGGCCCCTGGCAGACCGGCCACAAGACCGCCGAGGAGTACGGCCGGATCGCCGCCGAGACGGCCCGCGCGATGCGCCAGATCGACCCGGACCTCGAACTGGTCGCCTGCGGTTCGTCCGGCCAGAGCATGCCGACGTTCGCCGAGTGGGAGGCGACGGTCCTCCAGGAGACGTACGACCTGGTCGACCACATCTCCCTGCACGCCTACTACGAGCCGCACGACGGCGACATCGACTCCTTCCTCGCCTCCGCCGTCGACATGGAGTCGTTCATCGAGAACGTGGTGGCGACCTGCGACCACGTGGGCGCCCGCCTGAAGTCGAAGAAGAAGATCAACCTCTCCTTCGACGAGTGGAACGTCTGGTACCTCTCCCGCTGGGAGGCGCACGCCAAGACGTTCGAGCGGGACGACTGGCCCGAGGCACCCCGCCTCCTGGAGGACAACTACAGCGTCACCGACGCCGTCGTCTTCGGCTCACTGCTGATCGCCCTGCTCCGGCACGCCGACCGCGTCACCGTCGCCTGCCTCGCCCAGCTGGTCAACGTCATCGCCCCGATCATGACCGAGCCGGGCGGCCCGGCCTGGCGCCAGACGACGTTCTTCCCGTTCGCGCAGGCCTCGAAGTACGGCCGCGGCCAGGTCCTCGACGTCCGCGTCGACTCCCCGACGTACCCGACGCGGAAGTACGGCGAGGCAGACCTGCTGCACGCCACCGCCGTCCGCGCCGACGACGGCACGGTCACCGTCTTCGCCGTCAACCGCGCTCGCACCGCGGCGCTCCCGCTGGAGGTCGCCCTGAGCGGCCTCGGTCTGACCTCGGTCGTCGAGCACAGCGCCCTCGCGGACGCCGACCCGGACGCCCGCAACACCCTCGACGAGCCCGAGCGGGTCGCCCCGCACCCGGTCGAGGGCACGTCCCTGGCGGACGGCACCCTGACCGCCGTACTGGAGCCGCTGTCCTGGAACGTGATCCGGCTGGCGTGACGCCGGGCGATCAGCGGCCGGGGGAGTCGACCGGGGTCACCGGCACTCCGCCGGCCGCCGCGCCCAGCAGCGTCAGCCGCACCTCGCCCGGCCCCGACGGTGTGGTCCCGTCGGACAGGACCGCCAGGGCGAGGGTGTTGGGACCACGGGTGCGCAGGATCCCGTTCGGCAGCACGAAGGTGTGCTGCGGACCCACGTCGTTGATGTACTGGCCCATGTTCCAGCCGTTGAGGAAGATCTGGACGCGGTAGGCGCGGGCCGGGTCGTCGTCGAGGGTGAGCCCGACCGAGGCGTCGGTGCCGGCCTCGACGGCCAGCCGGAACGCGGTCCGGTACCAGGTGACCCCCTGGCGGCGGTCGGCGCGCGGGAGGTCCGCCGTCTCCCAGTCGCCGTCCCCGAAGCCCGGCAGATGCCAGCCCTGCCGCTCCCCGTACAGGCCGCCGTTGTTCAGCGGTCCGCGCACGCGGTCGGCAGCCGCCTGGCCCTGCACGCGCCACCTCACCTTCGGCGAGGCGCCCTTGAAGGTGACCGCCGTCAGTCCGCGGGCCGCCTTGTGGGTGTCGCGTGCCGCGCCGTCCTGGTCGTGCTGCATCGGCCGGACGAGGACGGACAGGACGTGCGCGCCGCCTTGCGCGCGCAGCTTCCCGCGCAGCTCCTTCGGGAGCGCGAACGTGGCCGTCGCCGCCCAACTGCCCCGCGCCGCCGTTCCCTTGTCCGGCACCGGCATCCGGTGCGTGCCCAGCGGCTCGCCGTCCAGCCAGGCCATCAGCAGGCCCTGCGTGCCCGTGCGGTAGGCGAGGGACACGGAGCCGATGGTGTGGGCGCCGGTGAAGCGGCCCCGGTACCAGACGTCGCCGTAGTGGAAGCCGTAGTCGTCCGCGAACAGCACGGGCTGTCCCTCCGGCACCGGCGTGACGCTGTACGACGTCGTCCGGTCGGCGGCCGTCCACGCCGCGTCGTCGAAGCCGGGCGCCGACTCCGGGTTCTCCGTCCGCCGCCGCCAGCCGTCCAGCGCGGGCAGGCTCACCGGCCGCACCCCGGGCAGGGGCCGTTCGGCCAGCAGGCTGCCGGTGGCGCTGGGCCGCGTCGGCACCGGGCCGTCGTTCCAGGTCACTTCGGTGATGCCGCGCGGGCCCCACACCTCCAGGCCGGTCTCCCCGATCGTGTCGCCGGTCAGCCGCACCGTGGAGCCGCGCAGCGTCACGTCACGCACCAGCGCCGGGCCGTACACCAGCACGGCGCCCGACGGGGTGTCACGCGGCCACAGCCGCAGGGAGGTCGCGTCGTCGGCGAAGAACAGCAGCAGCGGCCGGTCGTACCCGCCGCCCTCGACCTTGACGCGGGTCAGGCCGCCGACGCCGAGCGGGGCGGTGACCCGCAGCAGACCGCGGTCGTAGACCCACGCCCCCTCGGCATCCAGCCGGGTCGTCGTCGGTTCCTCCGGGCAGTCCAGCACCACCTGCGCGATCTCGCCGTACGGCCCGGCGAACACGGCGATGTCCTGCCGCCCGGCGGTGAGGCAGAACATGGGCTGCACGGTGGAGAACCGCAGCTTCCGCAGCCCCAGGGCCATGCCGGTCGCCAGCAGGCGGGCGTCCCGCGCCGGGACGGCGACCGGCACGTCGAAGTCGGTGCCGGGCAGTGTCGTGGAGACCCGCTCGTCGCTGTCGTTGCGCAGGACGTACACGTGGGCGCCGGTGTCCGGGTTGGTCAGGTGGTACGCCGTGAGCCGGCCGTCCGCGGGCTTCACCGCCGCCGCCCGCCGCAGCCGGGCGAAGTCCGGCTGGCGTCGCAGCAGGTGCCCGGTCTGGTGCATCGGGGCCAGCTCGGCGGTCGCGTTGCGCCCCTCGTCGAAGGCCGCCCCGTAGTCGTACGACGTGTACACGGCCGGCGCGGGCAGCCAGCCCCAGGAGGTGCCGCCGAAGGTCATGTACACGTTGTGCACGGTGACGCCGTGGGCGAGGCCGGTCAGGCAGGACCGCCGCTCGTACGCCGCGTCCCGGGTGCGCCGGGCCTGCGCGTACCCCTTGCCCTGGGACCCGGCCCCGCCCCACCCGTCGGACCGCCCCCCGCCGGTCTGTGCCAGGAACCCGGGCGTTGTCGGGCGGCCGGTGGACCCGCGGACCCAGTGGCCGTTCCCTTCCCCGTCGTGGTGGAACAGCGGTACGTCGACGCCGTCGGCGCGCACCTTCTCGTACAGGTGGGACAGGTAGGACAGGCGGGCGCCGTCGTCCGGCCCGGTGGCGTGGGCGTCGTACGCGTTCTCGATCTGGTAGAGCAGGACCGTGCCGGTGCCCCGGGTGAACAGGTGCCGGGCGACGATCGCGTTCACCTCGGTCAGCCACGCGTCGGCGTGCTTCAGGTAGCCCGGGTCGGAGGTGCGGGCGCGGCCGTCGGTGGCCGTCAGCCAGCCGGGCAGGCCGCCGCCGTCGACGTCCGCGCCGATGTACGGGCCCGGGCGCAGGATCACGTACAGGCCGGTCTCGGCGGCCGTCCGCAGGAACAGGTCCAGGTCGCGCACGCCCGTGAAGTCGTGCCGGCCGGGCGCGGGGGAGTGGTAGTTCCAGGCGACGCACACGCTGACCGCGTTGTAGCCGTGCGCGCGCATCTTCTGCAGCACGTCCCGCCACAGCGACGGGCTGGGCAGCCGGAACGGGTGCATCTCGCCCGACCACAGGACCAGCCGCCGGCCGTCGACCAGCAGCGAGTACCGGTCGAAGCCGACCGTGTGCCGGCGCCCGTCGGCCGCCGGCGCGGCCGGCGCGGGCCCGGTCGGCACCCCGCGCGACGAGGAGGTGTTCGCCGGGCTTCCGCCGCTGCCGCCGAGGGTGAAGCCGAGCACCGTCGTACCGGCGAGGACGCTGAAAGTCCGCCTGCTGAGCCCCAAGGGAGCGCCTCCTGTTGTGCCTGATCGTCCGCGACCGTGGGTGCTGGGTCATTCTGTACGGTCGGACCCCCCACAATTGTCATATGAGGATCTCGGCGCGAGCGGACTATGCGGTACGGGCGGTGCTGGAGCTCGCCGTACGGCAGGGCGGCGGACCGGTGAAGGCGGAGACCATCGCCGCCGTCCAGGACATTCCGCACAAGTTCCTGGAGGGGATCCTCGGCGATCTGCGGCGGGCCGGCGTCGTCGACAGCCGGCGCGGCGGGGGCGGCGGCTACCGGCTGGCCCGCGAGGCCTCGGCGATCACGGTCGCGGACGTCATCCGGGCGGTCGACGGGCCCATCGTGTCGGTGCGCGGCGAGCGCCCCACGGGTCTCGCGTACACCGGCTCGGCGCAGCCCCTGCTGCCGCTGTGGATCGCGCTGCGGGCCAACGTGCGCCGCATCCTGGAAGGCGTCACGGTCGCCGACATCGCCGCCGACGCCCTGCCGGAGCCGGTCCGTGAACTGGCGGCGGAACCGGCGGCCTGGGAGAACCCCTGAGAGGGCCTCTCAGGCTGTCCTCAGGTTGACGGCCTAGGGTCACGTCCCGTTCATCCCCACCCACCCGGTAGGGAAGCTGTGAAACGAACGGGACGGACCCATGCGCACGCTGATACTGCTCGCCCTCGCGGGCCTCGGTGCCCAGCTCGTGGACGGCAGCCTCGGCATGGCCTACGGCGTCACCTCGACGACCCTGCTGCTGGCCCTGGGCACCAACCCGGCCGCCGCCTCGGCCACCGTCCACCTCGCCGAGATCGGCACCACGCTGATGTCGGGCGCCGCGCACTGGCGGTTCGGGAACGTCGACTGGAAGGTCGTCGCGCGGATCGGCGTGCCCGGAGCGGCCGGTTCCTTCCTCGGCGCGACGGTCCTCTCGAAGCTGTCGACGGGGCTCGCCGAGCCGCTGATGTCCCTGATCCTCCTCGGCCTCGGCGTCTACGTCATGTCCCGCTTCACCTTCCGCGGCCTGCCCGAGGACCGGTGGGGCAAGCCACTGCGCAAGCGGTTCCTCACCCCGCTCGGCCTGGTCGCCGGGTTCCTCGACGCGACCGGCGGAGGCGGCTGGGGCCCGGTCGGCACGCCCGCCCTGCTGGCCAGCGGCCGCATGGAACCCCGCAAGGTGATCGGTTCCGTCGACACCAGCGAGTTCCTGGTGGCCGTCGCCGCCAGCCTCGGCTTCCTCTTCTCCCTCGGCTCGCAGGGCCTGGACCGGACCTGGGTGCTCGCCTTCCTCCTCGGCGGCCTGATCGCCGCTCCCATCGCCGCCTGGCTGGTCCGCCTGGTCCCGCCGCGTGTCCTCGGCTCCGCGGTCGGCGGCGTCATCGTCGTCACCAACGTCCGTACGCTGCTGAAGAGCGACTGGATCGCCGCGCCGGGCGCGGTGAGCGCGGTCGTGTACGTCGTCCTGTACGCCGTGTGGGCCGCCGCCCTGGCGTACTCGGTGCGGGCCCACCTGAAGGAGCGGGCGGCCGGGGCGGAGTCGGCCGGGGAACGGCAGCCGGTGGGTGCCGGAACCCTGTGAAATGTGCGGCTGTGAATGGCTTGAGTTCGCGCTGACCGTCTCGCACGGGCCGCACCTACGATGCGATCGCCCCCAGTCTTCACAGGAACCTCATGGATTCCTCACGGACTTGAGGCCAGTCACCCCCCAGACCCCGGGAGAGACCATGGCCGGCGCACTCCTGCTCAGCGGCGCGATCGCCGCTCTGCTCACCACCGCACTGCCCGCACAGGGCCCGTCCGACGGGTTCGAGGACCCGCCCCCGGACAAGATCGTCATCAAGGTCGCGACCGTGAACGGCTCCGGCTGCCCGCAGGGCACGGCCGCGGTCGCCGTCTCCGGGGACAACACCGCCTTCACCGTCACCTACAGCGACTACCTCGCCCAGGCCGGCGGCGGCTCCGATCCCACGGCGTTCCGCAAGAACTGCCAGCTCAACCTGCTCGTCCACGTCCCGCAGGGCTTCACGTACGCCATCGCCAGCGCCGACTACCGCGGCTTCGCCGCACTCCAGCCCGGCGCGACCGGCACGCAGAGAGCCTCGTACTACTTCCAGGGCTCATCGAACACGGCGTTCCGCAACCACCCCTTCGCCGGCCCCTACGACGACAGCTGGCAGGCCACCGACACCACCGACTGGGCCCAACTGGTCTGGGCGCCCTGCGGAGTCCAGCGCAACTTCAACATCAACACGGAGCTGCGGGTGAGCGCCGGGACCCAGTCGCCCGGCAAGGTCAGCTTCATGGCGATGGACTCCACGGACGGCGAGATCAGCACGGTGTACCACATGGCGTGGAAGGAGTGCCCGGAGTCCTAGTGCACGGGGGCCCGCGACACGAACTCGGCCCAGGCGGCCGGGGAGAGGGCGAGTCGCGGGCCCTGCCGGTCCTTGGAATCGCGGACGTGAACGGTGGCGGGGGTGAGAGCGACCTCGACGCAGTCGCCGTCCCCACTACTGCTGTAACTGGATTTCTGCCAGGCGACGGCTACCTCGACGCAGTCGCCCTGGCTGCCGCTGCTGTAACTGCTCTTGAACCAGTCCAGGTCCGACGTGCTGCTCATAGCGCTCCTCGCATCCGCTTCAGCAGACTCTTCGAGTCCTCCGGAGTGAGAGCCTGTGCACGCAGTTTCCCATATCGCCGGCTGAGGACGCTGATCTCTTTCCGGTCGGAGATGAGGCGACTGTTGTTCTGTCCTTCCGAGTAGGCGAACCACTGGTTCTCCGGTGTCTCCAGGAGCTGCAACGGCCCGTCCAGCCCAGGGTGATCAGGTTGTCGCAGGGGCATGATCTGCACCGTGAGGTTCCAATGCCGGGCGATCACGTGCAGCAGGTGATCGAGCAGTTCTCGCGTGACGTCCTCGCCGCCGGTGTGCCGCTCAAGCAGCGCCTGCTCGAAGATGAAGCTGAACGCACAGGGCGGGTTCCGCCGCGTCGACAGCAGTTCATGACGGGCCAGGCGCGCGGCAACCCGCTGACTCAGCTCCTTCTCGTCCGGAACCGGTGGCACGCTCAGCGACACCGCCCGTGCGTAGGCCTCCGTCTGCAACAGACCCGGCACGACCCGGCACTCGTACGTGTCCAGGGCGATAGCCACCGCCTCCAACCGCGCCCACTGCCGGAACCACGCCGCCAACCCCGGCTGTCGCGCCAGATGTCCCGCCGCCTTGCGCAGTGCCCCCGTGTTGCCCAGAGTCTCCTCCGCCCGCTGCACGAACGCGGGGTCCGGCATGCGCCTGCCCAGCTCCACGGACGCCACCGTGTGTTTGGAGAACCGCACCAGATCGCCGAACTCCTCCCGGCTCAGTCCCGCGTGCTCGCGCAACGCCTGGACGACCGCGCCGAACGTCCGCAGACTGTCGGACGACTCCGGCTCGCTCCCGCCCGCGCCCACCACTCCATCGACCACACCGGTCACCTCCCGCACCCATGGTCACGGACGGTCACCGGTACTGTCCAGTGCGTGACCGCGTACGCTCGCGCAGCGTACGCGCCGCCGACCTGGTGAAGTGCCGCTCCGGCCCGCCAGATTGGGCGCATGACAGCACCCCCGACCTCCCAGGGCCCCGTCACCGTACGTACGTTCGCCCAGCGCCTCAGCCCCACGCCCCGTGGCGCCCGCCTCGCCCGGTACCTCGCCCTGAACCAGCTCCACGCGTGGGGCGTCCCGTACGGCAGCGACGCCTCCGACGCCGTCGCCGTGATCGTCGCCGAACTGGCCGCCAACGCGGTGACGCACGGACGGGTCCCGGGCCGGGACTTCGAGCTGCGGCTCGCGCTCGTCACCGGCGGCGTGCGCGTCGAGGTCACCGACACCCGTACGGAACCGCGCCCGCCCGACCCCGGGGCCGTACGGACGCCGCGGCCCCTCGACGAAGGGGGCCGCGGCCTGCTCCTCGTGGACGCGCTCGCCGACCGGTGGGAGGTGGTCGACCGGGAGCCGCCGCCCGGCAAGACGGTGCGGGCCGAGGTCGACCTGCCGGGGTGGCTGCGCCTGGTGCGGACGTAGCCCTGGGCGACCGCGCTCGCCGCGCACGGTCGCCCAGGGTGGTGAGGGGATCGCGTCAGCTCCGTTCGACGCCCAGCGTGAGCGAGCCGGCGTAACCGGACGACGCCGAGCCGCCCAGGGCGGTCAGGGTGAGCAGGCCGGACGCGGCGCCGCCCTCGTCGTAGATGGAGTCCTGGGCGAGGGTGGTGCGGGGAACCGTGTTGGTCGAGTACGGGGAGACCTTCGCGACCGCGGTCGTGATCGTCTCCGCGAAGAAGAGCTGGCCGGTGTGGAGTTCCTGGCCTCCGGTGAACGAACCGTCCGACGTCAGGGTGACGTCGGTGTGCACCTTCACGTGGATGTGGATGCAGCGGCCCCGGTACCAGCCCGGGTAGATCGTCGTGATGGCGGCGACGCCCCTGGAGTCGGTGAGCACGCCGCCGCGCAGGAAGGTGCCGTTGTCGGGCCCGTCGTGGCCGTTGTTGCCGACGAAGCCGGAGTACTCGCCGAGCGCGTCGGCCTGCCAGAGCTCGACGAGGGCGTTGGCCAGCGGCACGCAGGTGTCGTCGTCGACGACGGTGAGGGTCAGCCTGAGCGGGACGCCCGGCTTGCCCTCGCTGATGTCGGAGCGGACGAACTGTCCGTCGAGGTAGTAGGGGCCTTCGGTCATCTCCTTGGTGAGGGTGCACACGGCCGCGGCGGCCACGGGCGCCGTCCCCGCGCCGGAAGCCGTGGGGGCTTCGGGGGCCGCGGCGCCGACAGCCAGCGTGGCCGCCGTGGCGCCGCCGGCGATCAGGAGGGTACGGCGCCCGACCGGGCGGGGTGTTTCCACTGCGTCGTTCGTGGGGGTGTCTGTCATGAACACGGCACCATAGGGGCGGTCTCTGTGGGCCGGCTGTCAGTCAGGCAAAGTGACGCCCCGTCAAGTTGCTTGTGAGACAGGTTGATGAACCAGCGGCGGATGCCCGACCAGCCAGGCCCGCGCGCTCCGAACGGGGCGACGCCATGACGGGGAACCGGTGCGCGACGCGCGCCCTGGCCGCCGAGGGGAAACCCGGTCGGCCGTACGTCACCGAGACGGTCGCCGGCCGCACCACGCACCGCGTGCCGACCACCGCGCCGGGCGCTGAGCGCCCTGGTCGACGAACCGGTCGAGCCGGCCCTCGCGGGACAGCGGGCGGAGCCCGAGGAGCCGGTACGGCTGGCCGGCGTGGCCCGTCGCGGCGCGCGCCGCGCGCACCGGCGCACCGGCCGCCTGGTCCGCCTCGACGGCGACGGCACCGTGATCCACGGCCCCGGCATCGACGCGGCCGACACCGCGCGCGTCTTCGACCGCTTCTGCCGCGCCGACACGGCCCGCGCCCTGCCCGGCTCGGGACTCGGTCCGGCCGTGGTCCGCGAGGTCGCCGGGACCCACGGGAGCACGGTTTTCGCGGGCCCGCGGGCCGGGGGCGGGGCGGCGGTCGGTTCACCGCGCATGTCTCACGGCTCCTGAGTGAGGGTCACCCGATGTAGCGTGGCAGGACAAAGGGTGCAAAGGAGTGTGAATGGTGCTGACGATGCGCGTCGAGCGGCGAATCGCCGAAGACTTTCCCGGCCGGGACGGCCAGGTGGTGGGGGAACTGCTGGCAGGCCTCGTGAATCACCTGACCGACCGGGGCGACGCGGAGGACAAGGAACGGATCGCCGCGGCCACCCTCCTGTGCGGACGCGGCCGGGTGGACCGCCTCCTCGACGCCGTCCAGCTGGCCAAGGAGGACTGGCGGGACGTCCTGGTCGGCGCGGGCCTCGCGGACTCCGGCTGGCGGGAACGCCTGGACGCCGACTTCGGCCCGAACGGCTGACCCGGGAGTCCGGAGAACGGCAACGCCCCGGCCCCACCGATCCGGTGGGCCGGGGCGTTGCCGTTCTTCCGTGCGCGAACCATTGACGTGCGAGTGATTCGATTCTACGTTCCGTGCGTCCGAATGAGCGATCGCCGTTCGAGATATCGAATCCCCCCACTTGCTCAGGAGGCCCGTGTGAGCCGCACCTCCAGCACCTCCAGCCCCTCCAGCACCTTCAGTCCCAGCCCCTCCAGCCCTTCCAGCCCCGCCCGTTCCGCCCGTTCCGCCCGTTTCGCGCGGAGGAGGACCGCCCTCCTCGCCGTCCCCGCGGCCGTCCTGCTCGCCCTGATACCGAGTTCGGCGTCCGCGTATCCCGACCCCGGCCGGGTCACCGGTGCCGTCGTCATCCACGACCCGACGATGATCCGCACCTCGGCCGGCCGCTACCTGCTGTACGGCACCGGAGGCGGCATCGGGTACCGGACGTCCACCGACCGGACCGCCTTCACCGCCGGCGCCGACGCCTTCTCCGCCAAGCCGGGCTGGTGGTCGTCGTACGCCACCGAGGCCTGGGCGCCCGACATCTCCTACCAGGGCGGCAGGTACCTGATGTACTACGCCGTCTCGACCTTCGGGTCCAACAAGTCCGCCATCGGACTGGCGACGTCGAGCACCGGGCTGCCCGGCTCCTGGACCGACCAGGGCACCGTCTACACCTCCACCACCTCCAGCGACTACAACGCCATCGACCCGAACCTGTTCGTGGACGGCGACGGCAAGTGGTGGCTGTCCTTCGGCAGTTGGTGGACCGGCCTGAAGATGATCCAGATCAACCCCGCCACCGGGAAGCAGCTCTCCACCAACACCACCCGGTACTCCCTCGCCTCCCGGCCCACCGGGACCAAGGCCGTCGAGGCCCCGTACATCGTCAAGAGGGGGAGCTACTACTACCTCTTCGCCTCGTACGACACCTGCTGCGCCGGCACCAGCTCGACGTACAAGGTCAAGGTCGGCCGCGCCACCAGTGTCACCGGGCCGTACTACGACAAGAACGGCGTCTCGCTGATGAACAACGGCGGGACGCCCGTGCTGGAGACCCACGGCAGCGTCATCGGCCCCGGCGGACAGTCGATCATGAACGACTCCGACGGGGACCTGATCGTCTACCACTACTACGACGGCAATGACAACGGGACGCCCAAGCTGGGCGTCAACCTACTGAACTGGAGCACCGGATGGCCCGTCGCATACTGACCCTGCTGGCAGCGCTGCTGCTGGCCCTGTCGCTCGGGCAGTCGTCCGCGAGCGCGGCCTCGTTCGCCAACCCGGTCAAGGCGCAGAAGGGCGCCGACCCCTGGATCTCGTTCTACAACGGCAACTACTACATGGTGACGACGAGCTGGACCGACGTCATCACCATGCGCAAGTCCGCCACCCTCGCCGGCCTGGCCACCGCGCCCAGTGTCCAGGTGTGGAAGGGCGACGCCGCCTCCCCGGGCTTCAACACCTGGGCGCCCGAGCTCCACTTCCTCAACGGCCGCTGGTACCTGTACTACGTCGCCGGGCAGAACGTCTCCGACTACAACCCGACACAGCGCACCCACGTCGTGGAGAGCGCGGGCTCGGATCCGATGGGCCCGTACACCTACAAGAACCAGCTCAACTCCGTCTGGATGCTGGACCCGACGGTCGCCACCATCAACGGCCAGCTGTACCTGTTCGGCAGCGCGATGGGCGGGACGCAGAACCTCGTCGCGGCCAGGATGTCCAACCCGTACACCCTCGCCACCGGCTTCTCCACCATCTCCACGCCCACCAACTCCTGGGAGACCTCCGGCGGTTCGGTCAACGAGGGTCCGGAGATCCTCCAGCGCGGCGGGAAGACCTTCCTGATCTACTCGGCGAGCGGCTGCTGGACCCCCGACTACAAGCTCGGCCAGCTCACCCTCACCGGGACCGATCCGCTGTCCGCGTCCTCCTGGACGAAGAAGTCGACGCCGGTCTTCCAGCGCAACGACGCCAACGGCGTCTACGGGCCGGGCCACAACGGCTTCTTCACCTCGCCGGACGGCACCGAGAACTGGATCGTCTACCACGCCAACGACGCCGCCTCCGAGGGCTGCGACAACGGGCGGACGGCCCGGGCGCAGAAGTTCACCTGGAACGCGGACGGCACCCCGAACCTCGGTACGCCGGTGCGGCTCGGGGCGAGCCTCGCCGGGCCGTCCGGTGAACCGTCGGCCGCCTCGACGACGTACACGCTCACCAACCGCAACAGCGGCAAGTGCCTGGAGGTCGCCGGGAGTTCCACCGCCGACGGGGCCAACGTGCAGCAGTTCACCTGTAGCGGGGGCAACAACCAGAGGTGGCGGATCGAGGACCAGGGCGACGACACCAGCCGGCTCGTCAACGTGGCCACCGGCAAGGTGCTCGACACCGCCGAGTGCTCGTCCGCCGACGGCGCCGACCTGCGCCAGTGGTCCTGGCTGAACAACACCTGCCAGCGCTTCCGGTTCATCGCCACCGACTCCGGCCACGTCAGGATCGTCAACCAGGCCACCGGCAAGGTCGCCGACGTCGCGGACTGCTCCACCGCGGACGCCGCCGACGTACGCCAGTGGACGTGGCTGAACAACACCTGCCAGCAGTGGAGGCTCAACCCGGTGTAGGACGCCCTCAAGGGGCGGGGAACCGCGCGGCCGGCGACACGTGGCCGCGCGGT
>NZ_JBSFTY010000110.1:0-25444 GCF_053591515.1 Streptomyces sp. NPDC003011 | reverse complement strand
GGTCGACGGGGCGGGTCACGGCGCGTCCCCGTGAGCGCGCCGAGGCGAGAACCGAGGCGACCGGGGTACGCGTCGCCTCAGCCCTGGCGGGCCTTGAAGCGCGGGTCCTTCTTGTTGATCACGAACGTCACGCCCCGGCGGCGTACCACCTGGGCCCCCGGTTTCGTCTTCAGCGAGCGCAGGGACGTGCGCACCTTCATGTCCGTGTCCTCCTCCTGCTCGAACGGTGCCGCGCGGTCAGCGGCCGGCGCCGGCCGCCGTGCCGTAGCGCCGCTCGAACCGCTCCACCCGGCCCGCGGTGTCCACGACCCGCGAGGTGCCGGTGTAGAACGGGTGGCCGGCCGACGAGATCTCGACCTCGATCAGCGGGTGGACGCTGCCGTCCGTCCACTCGATCGTCCGCGACGACCGCGCGGTGGAGCGGATGAGGAACGTGGCTCCCGCCGCTCGGTCGCGGAAGACGACCGGGCGGGAGACGGGGTGGATGTCGTGCCTCATGGTGAGTCCTTCCTCACGGCCGTCCGGCGAGGGGTGACGCTTCGGTTCATCGCTCCTCGCGGAAGACCACGTGCTCCCCGGCCACCGGGTCGTACTTGCGCAGGACCAGCCGGTCGGGATCGTTGAGACGGTTCTTGCGCGTCACATAGGTGACGCCGGTCCCGGCCGTCGACCTCAGCTTGACGACAGGACGCACGGTGTTGCGTGCCATGAGGTCCTCCTTCCGCCCACATCGCGGTTTTCTTGGCCCGCGCATGTCAGCTACATGGGCTTCAACGCAAGCTCCCGCCGGTCCATTCCCGCCCCCGCGGCGCCGGGATCGGGCGGGCCGGGGTCCGGTGGGAACCTGCTGCGGGCCCGGTCAGGGCCGCGTCAGCAGCGCCTCCGGCGCCATCGCTGTGGCCCTGCGCGCTCCGGCCCGCCGGGGTGGCGTGCATGCCCGCCCCGGGTCGTTCGGCCCTGACGGGACCGGCGTGCGCCCAGGGTCAGTCCCCGCAGCAGGCGCCCCCGTCACCCGCCCGGACGGTGGTGTCGAGGCGGCAGAAACACGACGCCTCGACCGGTACGTCGGCCAGCGCGGCGGCGGTGCGCAGCTGCTGGGCCACGATCCGCGCCTCCCCCGCCCTGCCCAGGCGGACGAGGCACTCGTGGAAGCCGTGCAGGGCCCAGACGTTGCCCGGGTGCTGGAGGGCGCGCGGGAGGGTGTCGTCGAGGCCGAGGTCGGCCCGGTAGACGGCCTCGGCCTCCGCGACGCGGCCCTGTTCGAGGAGCAGGGCGCCGTACGCGTGGCGGGTGGGCTGCATCCAGCCCCAGGGCTCGTCGTAGGGGAGGTTGTCGTCCAGGTCGATCGAGCGTTCCAGAGCGGCGAAGGCGGCGTCGAGGTTGCCCTTGCGGTACTCCAGTTCGCCGTCGAGCATGGCGGAGGCGATGGCGAGGATGTCGGCGCACGTGTTGTTGAACAGCATGCGGGTCCCGGGGACCTCGGCGACCGCCTCGTGGAACAGACGGCGTTCGGTCTCCGCCTCGGCGATCCGGTGGGTGGCCGAGTGGGCGACGCCGCGGGCGTAGTGGAGCATCGCGGTCGTCACGCGGTACAGCTCCGGGTCGGCGGGCAGGGGCAGGGCCAGGATGTCGGCCCAGCGGCCGAAGCGGATCAGGACATGCACCCGCATGGCGAGGAAGCCCTCCAGCCAGTCGGCCATGGGCGGGCTCTCGACCCGCAGCAGCTCCTTTGGGATGGACGCCTCCAGCTGCGCGGCGGTCTCCAGGGCGACCTCGCACTGGCCGAGGAACATCGCGCCGTAGATCTTGAAGTGGTAGTTGTGCGACCGGTACAGCGTGTAGAAGTTCATCGCCCCGGCGCGTGCGTGGACCTTCTCGTCCGCGAGGATCGCGGCACTGTTGTCCGACACCACACGCCGGTAGTCGCCGCAGAGCACCTCCAGGTGCGAGGGCATGTGGTGGAGGTGGCCGGCGTCCGGGACCAGCCCCCGCAGCCGGTCGGCGACGGACAGGGCCGCCTCGGGGGCCGGGGACATCTCCATCAGGTGGATGTACAGGTGCAGGACGCCCGGGTGCCGCCGCCCTGCGTCGGTGGCGAGCGCGCGGTCCAGGACCGACTTGGCCTCCAGCGTGCGGGCCCCGTCGGCCGGCTCGCCGCTGCGCAGGTCCCACAACCGCCAGGGCGTGAGGTTCATCAGCGCGTCGGCGTACAGCGTGGCGACGTCCGGGTCGTCGGGGGCCAGGGCGTGGACGGCGCGCATGCTGTCGGCGTAGGGCTCGTTCCACACCGAGCAGTCGTCCACCGGCTCGGCCCGCGGATAACGGGCGCGCAGCGCGCCGATCAGGGCCCGTTCCACGGGGGTGGCGTCGGCGGACTTCTCGTGGGCCAGTTCGACGGCGGCGTGGGTGCGGTCGACGGTCCGGGGCAGCTCCTGGTCGTCGAAGAACTCCCAGGGCTTGTTGTAGTTCGGGCCGGAGGCGTAGGCGATGCCCCAGTGGGCCATGGCGCAGTCCGGATCGGCCGCGGCCGCCGCCTCGAAGCAGACGACGGCCTCCTCGTGATGGAAGGCGTACGTCCACACCAGTCCACGGTCGAACCAGAGTTGGGCCTCGGGTGACGAGGTCGTCACGGAGCGGCCGTGGGTGCCGAGATCGTAGTACTCCATGCGTGACTCCTGACGGTGGCCGCTCGGCGGATCATGTCCCGGATCCGATGTTCCCGGACGTGGGTCTTTCCGTGGCGGAAATCCCGGACTGGGCTTTTTGGGAGCGTCGGGGAGGGGCGCAGAGCGCGTCCGGGCACGCGGAGACCGGGCCGATGGCCGGCACACCGCCGTCGGCAGGCACACCGCTGCCGGCGTGCGGGTTCGCCCACGGCCGGCGCGAGCGGCGGTGTGCGCCCGTCGCATCGTCGGGCGGTCCCCGCCGATGTTCGCGCGGCCTGTCTGCCGGGTTGCCGGTCTGCCGGGTTGCCGGTCTGCCGGGTTGCCGGTCTGCCGGTCTGCCGGTCTGCCGGTCTGCCGGGAGGCGGTGCCGTCGATCGTCGCCGGCTACCGGGTCCCGCCGGCGTCGACGTCGAGCACGACCTGACGTTCCCTGTCGTCGCCTGTCCTCCCTTGTCCGCCTCTCGACGGCGAACGGTCGCCGCTGCGCCCGCGGTGTGCCGTCCCCGCACGCCGACGGCCCGGTCACCGGGATTCCCTCGGTGACCGGGCCGCTGAGAACGGGCGTGGGTCAGCTGCCGTCGAGCCGGGCGCGCAGAAGCTTCTTGCCCAGTTCCGCGCCCTTGCGGCTGTCCGCCTGGGCCTTGCGGAACAGGTCGGCGACCTCGGTGTCCTTCTCGCGCTCCGCGTCCTGGATGTAGGACTCCAGCCGCAGCGCGTTGCTCAGACACGCCTCGACGTACCAGATCAGGTTGTAGTCCTTGTCCTGTGTGCCGGTCACGCCGCCGGTCTCCGTGCTGGCCATTGGGACCTCCTCCGCGGTTGTCGTCGTTCCGGAGCCGGACGAGTACCCAGCGGAACCGCGTCGGAACACGACGGTCACGGACCGGGCCGCGTCGGAGCGGGGTTCCCGCAGGCGCGAGGCATCCGTCCGGTCACCGTACGTGCCGCTTCGGCCCCTCGCGGGAGCGCGACCGGTCCCCCGTTCCGGTCGTGCCCCCGCGGTGCGTAGAACGTACGTGCCCGGCACAACCGTTGGGAATCGTGCCGATGCCCGCTGTGCCGCCCGGAGGGCTCACCCGTGCACAGCTGAGTCCGGATGGCCCTGTTTCGTCCGGCCCAGGGCGGGTGGTTCGAGGTCGCCGACCGCCAAAAGCGCGAGGACGACCTCGTAGAGATCACTGCCGGCGGCGAGCAGCCGGCGTTCGAGCACGGGTTCCGCGCCGCGGACGTGCTCGCGCACGGTCTGGGCGTGCATGCCAAGGGCCTGCGCGGCTCGTTCGGCGTTGCCGCCCGCGGCGATCCAGGTCCGCAGGGTGCGGCGCAGGTCGCGGGCGTCCGGGTCCAGCCGTGCCAGGAGGTCGTGCGCCCAGGCGCGTACGGCGGGCCCGGCCAGCAGGTCGACCAGCCGGACGGAGCCCGGTTCCGGCCCGGTGTCCGCGGCCGGATCCTCCGGGAGTCCGACCTGGGTGTTGAGGGCGAGATGGGCGGCGGCGCGGACCGTGAGGTGCGAGAAGTCCGTGTTCAGCAGCCCTTCGACCCGTTCCATGCGGGCGCGCACGGTGTTGCGGCTCACGCCGAGGACCTTGGCCGCGCTGACGGCGGTGAACTCCAGGCCCAGCCGGGTGGTCGCGAGCAGTTCGGCGCGGGTGTGGTGCGCGAGGGTGTCGAGCGGACGCAGTACGCGGGCGGTCCAGTCGCGGAGCGCGGCCGGGTCCATCAGGCGTTCGGGGTGGGTGCGTTCGGCGTAGACGGCCGACTGCTCCGGCCGGAAACGGGCGACGGCGAGCGCGCTGACCGCCTGCCCGTAGGCGGTGGCGGTGCGGGCGAGGCTCTGCCGGACGCTGCCGCCGAGGAACGTGTCCGGGTACCCCTCCACCAGGGACCGCAGGGCCGCTCCCGCGGCCTCCCCGGGACTGACGACGATTACGTGCTCGTCCACGGCGGGGCAGCGCACCACCAGGGCCTGCTCCCGCGTCGCGGCGAGGCATTCCTCGGCGAGCCGGTCGCGTTCCCCGGCGTCGCCTTCCAGGACGTAGACGCAGGCCGTGTCCGTGTCGAGCAGGCCCGGCCACAGTCCCGCGGCGACCCGGCGCGCCGAGACGGTGTCCTCCACCATCAGCAGTTGCAGGATCGCCAGCCGCAGATCGGCGGCCGCCCGCCGCAGACGCCGGCCGGCCGCCGCCGTCTCATGGGCCCGCAGCAGCAGTTCCAGGACCTGGGCCGTGTGCTGCACGATCTCGGAGGCACGCCGGTCGAACGGGGCCGGGCGCGACACGGCGAGCACGCCGTCCGTGGCCGGATGCGGGCGCCGCACTCTCACCAGGCGCAGATGCCGCCCCTGTTCCTCCCAGGAGGCGGAGGCCAGACGGCCGGTGACGAGATCCGCGACCAGGTCCTCGTCCACCTCGACGCGGGTGCCGGCCAGGAGGGTGCCGGAGCCGTCCCGCAGGGAGGCGGTGCCCCGCACGCTGTCCGCGAGCCAGGCGACGACCCGGCGGACATCGCGCCCGGTCGGCCGCAGATGGTCGAGCAGTTCCTGCGCCCAGCCCGTCTCCGCACCGCTCGTCACCTCCGTGCGCCCGTCCCCGTCCTGTCGCCCGGCCACGTCGCTCTTCCCCCCTCGCCCGTTGGCTCGTTGGCTCGTTGGCTCGTTTCATGCCATACCGCTCGGGACGTTACCTCACCCTTTCCAGCCGGACGTCCGCCCCGGAAGCCCGTCCTCCCGCTCCCGGACGTGCCGGTGACCGTCGAGCGGGAACGCGGGCGGCGCGGCGGGAAGCAGCGCACTGAACGTGTACCCGCTTTTGTGCGCGACCCGGCAGGATGCGGTGTTGTCGACCTGGTGCAGCAGGTGGAGCCGTGTCACGTCACCCGCCGGGCGGGCCGTGAAGGCCCATTCGGTCAGCGCCCCGAGCGCCCGGGGCGCGACGCCCCGGCCGCGCGCGTGGGCCGCGGTCCAGTAGCCGACCTCGGCCGACGCGTCAGCGGGAGCCCCGCGTTAGAGGACGACGTGCCCCGACGGCAGCCCGTCGGCCACCCGGTCACCGCCTTCGACCACCGCGAACGAGAAACGGTCACCGCTTTCCCACAGCCGCCGCCGCTCCCGCACCCACCAAAGCGCACCGGCCTCGTCGTGCGGGGCGTCCGCGACCCAGCGCCGCAAAGGCCCGTCGTCACGGAACACCGCGACCAGGCCGGCGGCGTCCGCGGGGCACCACGGCCGCAGTCGGAGCGCGGGAGCGGTCGGGGTGGCGGGGGCTTCCAGCCGTACGGCGGTGCTGTCCATGACCGGAGCGTAGGTGACCGCACGCGACGCCCCCTCCCGGCCCGCTCGGGCCAGAAGCGACCACAGGCCCGTCATCGCCCCCGCGCACGCCCCCGAGCACGGCCCCGCGCGCTCCTCGTCCGCGCACCGCATAAGCTCGGCGGATGGCGAAGTACTTCGACGTGCACCCCGACAACCCCCAGCCGCGCACCATCGCGCAGGTCGCCGACAGTGTCCGTTCGGGCGCGCTCATCGCGTATCCGACGGACTCCTGCTACGCCCTGGGCTGCAGGCTCGGCAGCCGTGACGGCATCGACCGGATCCGGACCATCCGCCGGCTGGACGACCGCCACCACTTCACCCTCGTCTGCCAGGACTTCGCGCAGCTCGGTCAGTTCGTACGGATCGACAACGACGTGTTCCGCGCGATCAAGGCGTCGACCCCGGGCAGCTACACCTTCATCCTGCCCGCGACGAGGGAGGTGCCGCGCGTGCTCCAGCACCCCAAGAAGAAGACGGTCGGCGTCCGCATCCCCGACCACGTCGTCACCCAGGCGCTGCTCACCGAACTCGGGGAGCCGCTGCTGTCGAGCACGCTGCTGCTGCCCGACGAGGACGAGCCGATGACGCAGGGCTGGGAGATCAAGGACCGGCTCGACCACGTGCTGGACGCGGTGGTCGACTCCGGGGACTGCGGCACCGAGCCGACGACGGTCATCGACTTCTCCGGCGGCGAGGCGGAGATCGTACGCAAGGGCGCGGGCGACATCTCCCGGTTCGAGTAGGGGTTCCGTGAGATCCCCCGGGGCGGACGCCGCGGAGGGAACACCCCGTGCCTGCCCCCTGGTCCAGGCCTGCCCCCTCCCCCGGGGGGCAGGCCTTTCGCGCGCTGTGTGAACCGTCCCCGCCGCCGGCCCGGACGCCGGGGCATGCCGCTGTGCGCGACGCGTCGCCTGCCCGGGGAGCGTGCCACACCGAACGCGCCGAGGAGCGCCTCTGGCTGGAAGTCAGCGGGGCGTGACCGAAGTCGACCCCTGGTCACGGGGAGTTCACCACGTACCAACGGTAAGCCCTTGCTATAACTCCCCGTTACCCGTAGACCTTCCCCCGTATCAGCCTTGACTCTCGGGGGAGTTGGCGTATGGAAGGCACGGTGGACGGGTTCCGCTATGGAGCGGTGACACCCGTCGCGGCGTACTTGATGGCGTGCCTGGGTGGTGCTCTGGGGCTGCGCTGCATCGTCCGCACCCTGCTGGGCACGCAGTCGGTCAAGCCCGGCTGGCTGGCGCTGGGCGCCGCCTCGATCGGGAGCGGTATCTGGACGATGCACTTCATCGCCATGATCGGTTTCCAGGTCGAGGAGACCCGGATCCGGTACGACGCGGGCCTGACGGTGCTCAGCCTGGCCGTCGCGATCGTCGTCGTCGGCATCGGCGTGTTCACCGTCGGCTACCGCGGCGCCGCCCGCACCACCCTGGCCTTCGCGGGCGTGATCACCGGTCTCGGTGTCGCCGCCATGCACTACCTGGGCATGGCGGCCATGCACGTCAACGGCGACATCCGCTACGACCCGCTCGTCGTCGCGCTCTCCGTGGTGATCGCGGTCGTCGCCGCCACGGCGGCCCTGTGGGCGGCGGTCTCGATCCGCGGCTTCCTGACGAGTCTCGGGGCCAGCCTGATCATGGGTGTGGCGGTGTCGGGGATGCACTACACGGGAATGGCGGCCGTCAGCATCCATGTGCACGACAGCGGCAGCGGCACCTGGGCGGGCGACTCGCCCACCTCACTGCTCCTGCCCATGCTGCTGGGGCCGGTCATCTTCCTCGTGCTGGCGGGGGTGGTGGTGATGTTCGACCCCCTGCTGGTCCTGGGCGACGGCGACTGGAGCCGGAGCGCGCCGCCGTCCCGCGGTACCGGTCCGGCCGGGCCGGCCGGACCGGCCACGGATCAGTCCCGTTCCCCCTTCGAGACGGCCGCCGGTGCCGTACGCCGTGACGCCCCCGAACGGACCGCGCGGAGCCCGCACCGCGCACCGCCGCGAACGCGCGGGAGCTAGCCGCCAGTTCGGCGCACCCGGCGGGTACCGTCCTGGGCACTCCCCCCTCCTGGCAGGTTCTGGACCGTTGTTACGGTGCACCGGTGTCTGACTCCTCACGCGATACCGCCGAAGGCGCCGGCTGGGGCACCGCGGAACGCGGCAGCTACCAGCGGCTGATGCCGTCCGAGGCCGAGAAGATCTCCTGGCTGGACCCGAGGACGCTGTGGGCCGCCCGCAACGGCGTGGTCGCGTCCTGGTTCGGGGATCCCACCGGCCGTACCCGCAGTCGGTGGGTGGCGCAGCGCGCGGCGGCCGGCGCGCCCGCGGACAAGGTGATCCGGCGGGACGACCCGGACGCGTTCTCCTTCCTGGTCATCGGCGACACCGGCGAGGGCGACGACCCCCAGTACGCCGTGGTTCCCGGCCTTCTGAAGGTGGGTCAGGACACACGGTTCGCCGTCGTCGCCAGCGACGTGGTCTACCCGGTGGGCAGCGCGGACGACTACGGCACCAAGTTCTTCCGCCCGTACCAGGACTACCCGGCACCGATCTACGCGATACCCGGCAACCACGACTGGTACGAGGATCTCGGCGCGTTCATGCGCGTCTTCTGCGGCGACGCCCCGCCGCTCGACCCCGAACCCGCGCCGCGCCGCCTCACCCGGGCCTGGCTGCGGTCGCTGCTGTGGCACCGTCCGCGTCCGCACGACGGCCAACGCCTCGACGCGGCACGTGCGTTGCGTTCCGGGCCGGCCCAGCAGGCCGTCCAGCCGGGCCCCTACTGGGCCATCGACGCCGGACCGGTGCGGATCATAGGGATCGACACGGGGCTGCTGGGAACCCTCGACGCCGAGCAGGGCGCCTGGCTCCGCGAGGTCTCCCAGGGGTCCCGTCCGAAGATCCTCATCACCGGGGCGCCGCTGTACGTGGACGGCGAGCACCACCCCTGCGCGATCGAGGGCGGCGGCACCGTCGACGACGTGGTCCGCGACCCCGAGCACCACTACGTGGCGGCGATCGGCGGCGACATCCACAACTACCAGCGCTACCCGGTGCGGGTGGGCGACCGCACCCTCCAGTACGTCGTCGCGGGCGGCGGCGGCGCGTTCATGCACGCCACCCACACCATCCCCCACGTCTCGGTCGCGGACGTCACCGAGAAGGACTTCCGCTGCTACCCGCTGCGCGGCGACTCCCTCGCCTTCTACAGCCGGCTCTACGGCCGCCGGCTGCGCCTGCGCCGCTTCTTCACGCTCACCGAGGCGGAGGCGACGGCCGTCATCGCCGAACGGCTCGGCATCCCGCCGACCCGCACGCCCGGCGCGCCCGCCCGGGTCACCCCGCGCACGCGGCTGGTGGCGAGCCTGCTGGGCGCCGGTGGCCGCCCGGACCGCACCTCGCGCCTCCGCCTGCCGGTCCGCGACATCTACACGCAGTTGTTCTCCCCGAGCTCGGCGACGTACAGTCCGCCGTTCTTCAAGTGCTTCCTGCGTCTGGACGTCACCCCGGAGGCGATCCGGCTGCGCTGCTACGCGGCCACCGGAAACCGCGCCCAGGAGATCGACCCGCCCGTCGAGGACGAGGTGACCATCCCCCTGACCTGACCATCCCGCTGACCTGACCATCCCGCTGACCTGACCGGAAGCGTTCGGCCTCCTCCTGCCAGAATGCGGACGGAACACCCGTACCGTCCGACCACCGGAGCAGCCCGTGCCGCCCGCCCCACGCCCGTTGCGCAAGCTGGGCTTCCTGACCATCGGCCTGTTCGACGAGGCGGATCCGCGGCGGGGCCACGAGTCCACGCTGGAGATCATCGAGCTGGGCGAGCGGCTGGGCTTCGACAGCGCGTGGCTGCGCCACCGCCATCTCCAGTTCGGCATCTCGTCCCCCGTGGCGGTCCTGGCGGCGGCCTCGCAGCGGACCCGCCGGATCGAACTCGGCACCGCGGTGATCCCGCTGGGCTGGGAGAACCCGCTGCGGCTGGCGGAGGACCTGGCGACCGTCGACCTGCTGTCCGGCGGCCGGCTCAACCCGGGGGTGAGCGTGGGCCCGCCGATGCGCTACGACGAGGTCAAAGGCGCGCTGTACCCGGACACCGCCGACGCCGAGGACTTCAGTCACGAGCGGGTGCGGCGGCTGCTGGACTTCGTGCGCGGGGAGCCCGCCACCGACTTCAGCGGCGTCGAGGGGTTCGAGGTGTTCTCGGACCGCGTGCAGCCGCACTCCCCCGGGCTGGGCCGGCGCCTCTGGTACGGCGGCGGCAGCCTGGGCTCGGCGAGGTGGGCCGGCGAGCACGGGATGAACCTTCTGGTCAGCAGCGTCGTCAAGGCGGAAGGGGCCGAGGGGACACCGGACTTCGCCGGGATCCAGCTCTCCCACATCCGCGCCTTCCGCGCCGCCCACCCCGACGGCGAGGACGCCCGCGTCTCCCAGGGCCTGGTCGTGATCCCCACCGACTCGGCCTCGCCCGGACAGCGGGCGAAGTACCAGGAGTACGCGGCCGGACGCACTCCTCGTACCGCGTCACCGCAGGGCCCGGCCCGCCTGATGTTCGCGCCCGACATCGTCGGCAGCTCGGACGAGATCGCCGAACGGCTGCACGCGCACGCCGCGTTCCGCGAGGTGGACGAGGTGGCGTTCGCGCTGCCGTTCACCTTCGGCCACGAGGACTACGTGCAGATCCTCACCGACATGGCGACGAAGCTCGGCCCCGCGCTCGGCTGGCGGCCGGCCTCCTGAGTCACCAGCGTCCGGGCTCGGTCCCGACGATCGGCTGCGACGGCTCGCCGTCCACGCCGACCGGTACGTCACCGGTGAGCATCACCCGGTGCATGGTCCGGGGGAAGCCGAGGTGGGCGTTGTCGCCGGGCGCGAGGTGGATGGTGGCCCGGTTGTCCCAGAAGGCCACGCTGCCCGGCTCCCAGCGGAAGCGGACCGTGTACTCGGGCCGGGTCGCCTGCTCCAGCAGCATCTCCAGGATCGCGCCGCTCTCGGCCCGGGAGAGGCCCGCGATCTGCTCGACGTAGTAGCCGTTGACGTACAGGATTCGTTCCCCCGTCTCCGGGTGGACGCGCACCAGCGGGTGCAGCGAGGCGACCTGATGGTCCAGCAGGTGCCGGACGTACGCGTCGTCGCCGGGCCGCGGCTGGTAGCCGACGCCCAGCCGGTGCTCGGCCCTGAGCCCGTCCACGAACGCCCGTAGCGGGGCGGAGAGTCCGGCGTACGCGGCCGCCAGGTTGGACCAGGTGGTGTCGCCGCCGTACGGCGGGACGGTCTCGGCGCGCAGGATCGTCGCGGCCGGCGGGTCGACGCGGGCGCCGTGGTCGCAGTGCCAGCCGCGCAGCAGGGTGTGCCGTCGGCGCCGCAGCCATTCGTCGTGCTCCATGCCGAACCTGCCGCCCAGCTCCAGCCGGTCGGCGGTCGTCTCGATCTCGGCGAAGTCCCGCGGGGAGGCGCTGCCCCGCTTGCGCAGCGCCACCGGTTCGCCGAACCGGCGTGCGAACGCCACGTGCCCGGCGTGGTCGAGCCGCTGCCCCCGGAAGAACACCACCTTCCACCGCAGCAGCGCCGCCCGGATCGCGGTGACCACGGCGTCGTCGAGGTCGCCGGCCAGGTCGACGCCGCCGATCTCGGCACCGATGTGTCCGGCGACCGGGTTCACCTCGATGCCCGTGACCTCGTCCGCGCGGTCCGCGGTGGCCCTGTCCGTCGTCATACGCGCTCCGACCCTCTGTCCGTACCGGCCCGGTGCGGGCCGGCTCCCCGAAGATCGTGGCAGTGTTTGCCGTGCGTGGCGACAGGGCCTCCCGGTCATGTCGGTGACGCTGGATGTACGGCACAGTCAAGGGAAGGTCCGGCAGTGATCAGCATTCCGACGTACACGCTCAACGACGGTACGACGATCCCCGCCCTCGGTCTGGGCACCTGGCCGATGGACGACACGGAGGCGGAACGGGCGGTGCGCACCGCCCTGGAGACCGGCTACCGCCTGATCGACACGGCGACGAACTACCGCAACGAGACCGGTGTCGGCCGTGGCGTGGCCGGCGGCGGCGTGCCCCGCGAGGAGATCGTGGTGACCACCAAGCTCCCCGGCCGGCACCACGGCTACGAGGAGACTCTCGCCTCGTTCGAGGAGTCCCGCGCCCGCCTCGGCCTCGACTACGTGGACCTGTACCTGATCCACTGGCCGCTCCCCCGCGTCGACAAGTACGTCGACTCCTGGAAGGCCATGATCAGGCTGCGTGAGGAGGGCGTCGTCCGCTCGATCGGCGTCTCCAACTTCACGGCCGGGCACATCGACCGGCTGGAGAAGGAGACCGGGGTCCTGCCCTCCGTCAACCAGATCGAGCTGCACCCCTTCTTCCCGCAGGACGAGCTGCGCGCCGTCCACGCCGGCAAGGGCGTCCTGACCGAGAGCTGGAGCCCGCTGGGCCGGGGCACGGCCCTGTTGGAGGATGCCGGCGTCGCCGCCGTCGCCGACGCCCACGGGGTGACGCCCGGCCAGGTCGTCCTGCGCTGGCACGTCCAGCTCGGCGCCCTCCCCATCCCGAAGTCGGCGGATCCCGCACGGCAGCGCGAGAACCTCGACGTGTTCGGCTTCGAGCTGGACCCCGCCCAGATGCGGACCGTCACGGACCGCGCCCACCGGCGGGTCGGCGGCGATCCGGAGACGCACGAGGAGTTCTGAGCCGGTCCGCCCGGCGTCAGAGTTCCGGCGTCAGCGACTGCTCGGCCCAGATCGTCTTGCCGCTGCCGGTCTGCCGGCTGCCCCAGCGCTGGGTGAGCTGGGCGACCAGGAGCAGGCCGCGGCCGCCCTCGTCGAAGGCGTGGGCCCGGCGCAGGTGCGGTGAGGTGGAACTGCCGTCGGAGACCTCGCAGATGAGGGTCTGGTCGCGGATCAGCCGCAGCTGGATGGGCGGTTCGCCGTACCGGATGGCGTTGGTGACCAGTTCGCTGACGACGAGTTCGGTGACGAAGGCGGCCTCATCCAGTCCCCACGCGGTCAGTTGGTCGGTGGCGGCCTGCCGGGTGGCGGCCACGTGGACGGGGTCCGGGGTGACGTCCCAGGTGGCGACGCGGTCGGCGCCCAGCGCCCGGGTGCGGGCCAGCAGCAGGGCCACGTCGTCGCCGGGCTCCTCCGGCAGGACGGCCTTGAGCACGGTGTCGCACAGGGCGTCGAGGGTGTCGACGTGGGCGGTCAGGGCGCGGCACAGTTCGTCGGTGGCGTGGTCGATGTCACGGTCCCGGTCCTCGACGAGGCCGTCCGTGTACAGGGCGACGACGGCGCCCTCGGGCAGCTTCAGTTCGGTCGCCTCGAAGGGCAGGCCGCCGACGCCGAGCGGAGGGCCCGCGGCCAGCGGGACGAGCCGGGCCGTGCCGTCGGGCAGCAGCAGAGCGGGCGGCGGGTGGCCGGCGGAGGCCAGGGTGAGGCAGCGGGTGACCGGGTCGTAGACGGCGTAGAGGCAGGTGGCGCCCAGTTCGGCGACCTCCTCCTCGCCGGCGTCGCCCGCCAGGTGGGTGACCAGGTCGTCGAGGTGGGTGAGGAGTTCGTCCGGCGGCAGGTCCACGTCGGCGAGGGTGCGCACGGCCGTGCACAGCCGGCCCATTGTCGCCGAGGAGGGGATGCCGTGCCCGACGACGTCACCGACGACCAGGGCGACCCGGCTGCCGGAGAGCGGGATGACGTCGAACCAGTCGCCGCCGATGCCGGCCAGCGACCCGGAGGGCAGGTAGCGGTGCGCGACCTCGACCGCGGCCTGTCCGGGCAGGCCGCGGGGCAGCAGGCTGTGCTGGAGGGCCAGGGCGGTGGTGCGTTCGCGGGCGAAGCGGCGGGCGTTGTCGACGCAGACGGCGGCGCGGCTGGCGAGTTCCTCGGCCAGGACGGCGTCGTCGTCGCCGTAGTCGTCCGGGTGGGCGATGCGGACGGCGACCGCGACGCCCAGGATGGTGCCGCGGGCCCGCAGCGGCACCGCGAGCATCGAGTGGACGCCCCTGCGGTGGGGGCGGCCCCCCGGGGCCCGTGCGTTGCGCTCGGCGACCCAGCGCATGAAGTCCGGCTCGCCGGCCTGGCCGAGGACCGCCCGGCCCTCCCGCAGCGCCCGCGCGGGCGGCGAGTACCCGGGGTAGACGTCCGCCTCGCCCAGGCGCACGGCGGCCTCCGGTGTGCCCTCGGTGGCGGAGCCGTGGGCGACGCGGCGCAGGAGGACCCGCCCGTCCAGCGCCGTCGGCGGTTCCTCCGAGCCGAGGACCCAGTCCAGCAGGTCGACGCTGGCGAAGTCGGCGTACCCGGGGACGAGGATGTCCACGAGTTCCTCGGCGGTGCGCACCACGTCCAGGGTGGTGCCGATGGCGGCCGCCGCCTCGTTGAGCAGGGCCAGCCGCTGCCGGGCCCAGTACTGCTCGGTGCTGTCGAGCGCCGCCAGGGCGGTCCCGGTCACCTTGCCGGAGGCGTCCCGCACCGGCCACATCTCGATGCTCCAGGCGTGCTCCCGGTTGAGGGAGGGAGCGCCGGTGAAGCTCTCGTAGCGGACCGGCCTGCCCGACTCGGCGACCTGGCGCAGGTTGCTGTGGAAGCCCCGGCTGTGCACGGCGTCCTCCACGGTCTCCGGGAAGGGTCTGCCCAGCAGGGCCTCCTCCGGCACGCCCATCACCCGGCAGGCCGTGTCGTTGAGGCGCAGATAGCGCTGCCGGGTGTCGAAGACCGACATCGACACGGACGCCTGCTCGAACGCCTGTCCGGCCAGGCTCGTCTCCCGGTCGGCGGGCTGCTCGGTGATCACGTAACCGCTCGGCACGCCGTCCGCGCCGAGCAGGGGGTGCGCCCGCACGGTGAGCGGGACGGGGGTGCCGTCCCGGTGCCGCAGGACGACGGTGCCCGCCAGCTCCGCCACGGCCCGGTCCGGCAGGTCCTCGGCGAGCAGTTCCCGCGCCGGCCGTCCCACGACCTCCTCGGCCGTGCGGCCCGTCAGCGACCGGGCACCCTCGCTCCACCCCGTCACGATGCCCTGGGCATCGGTGGTCGCCGCAGCGGAGACGTGCTCCATATCATCCAGCATGGTCCCTTTGTCACACCGCATCAAGCGCGGCGCGGCAACCGGGGCCCGGCGTCACGCCCGGTGGGCGCGCAGCGCGTCGAGGGCGCGGTCGGCGTGGGTGTTCATCCGCAGCTCGCTGCGGACCACCTCCAGGACCGTCCGGTCCTCGGCTATCACGAAGGTGGCCCGCTTGGTGGGTGCGAGCGAGAAGCCCCGCTTGACGCCGAACCGCTCCCGGACCGTCCCGTCCACGTCGGACAGCAGAGGCATGCCGAGGCGGTGCTGTCCGGCGAACTCGCGCTGCCGTTCGACGGCGTCACCGCTGATCCCGACGGGCCGGGCGCCGACGGCGGCGAACTCGGCGGCCAGATCACGGAAGTGGCAGGCCTCCGCCGTGCAGCCGGCCGTCAGGGCGGCGGGGTAGAAGAACAGCACGACGGGTCCGTCGGCGAGCAGCCCGTCCAGACTGCGGGGCGTGCCGGTCTCGTCCGGCAGCGTGAAGTCCTGGACCTCGTCGCCCACCTCCAGGCGCGCGGTCACGACCGGCCCTTGGCGTTCGCGGCGACGCCGCGCGCCCACAGGACGAGAGGTACCTGGAGGGGCAGCCGCGCGAAGGCCGCCGCCTTCAGCGGTGCGGGACGGTCTCGCCAGTCCAGGGCCATCTTGACGTTGGCGGGGAACACCCCGACGAAGAGCGCGGCCGTGGCCAGCGCGGCCGTACGCCGGGTGCGCGGCAGGGCCACCCCCGCGGCCAGCGCGAGTCCGGCCGCGCCGCTCGCGTACGTCCACGCCCGGGGCGTGCCCGGCAGGCCGCGCGGGACGATCGCGTCGAACGGGCGCGGCGCGGCGAAGTGGGTGACACCCGCGGCGGCCAACAGGCCGGCGAGCAGCAGGGGCGAGCGTTCGGACCGGGACACGGTTCCTCCTCAGACGAGCTGCCGCGCGATATTACTGGACGGTAGGAGACCGTCGGCGGCCGGGTCCCGCTCACCTCGGGAACGGCGGTCGTACGCGCCCGGCGTGCAGCCGAAGGCGCGGCGGAAGACGTCGATGAAGGCGCTCGCGGAGGACCAGCCGCAGCGGTGGGCGACGGTCGTGACCGAGGTGTCCTCGGCCAGCATGCGCAGGGCGTGGTAGAGGCGGGACTGGGTGCGCCACTGCGGGAACGTCATGCCGAGCTCTTGGCGGAAGAGCCGGCTCAGCGTGCGCTCCCCGACACCGGTCGCGGCGCCGAGGGCGGCGAGGGTGCGGGTGTCGCCCGGGTCGGCGTGGACGATGCGGCAGACCGCGGCCAGGCGCGGGTCGGTGGGCGTCGGCAGCCGCAGGGGCTGGTGCGGCGAGGCGCGCAGCTGGTCGCGCAGGACGGCGAGCAGGCGCCGGTTCTCGGGGGTGTCGTCGCCGGGATCGCGGGTCCGGGCGAGAATCAGTTCGCGCAGCAGCGGGCTGACGGCGAGGACGGTCGGGGCGTCCAGTCCGATGGGGTTGTCGTCGGCGGGCAGTCCGACCAGGTGCAGATCGAGGCGGCCGTGGGCGCGGTGGGCGTGCGCGGTGCCGGCGGGGACCCAGATGGCGCGGGTGCCGGGCGCGAACCACGTCCCGGCGTCCGTGGTGACGGCCAGGACTCCGGAGCCCGCGTACACGATCTGGTGGTCGTCGTGCCGGTGCGCGTCGATGCGCTCGCCGGCGGCCAGGAGCTGGACGCGGGTCGGGGCGGTGGACTCGTGGCGGGCGGCCGACGCGGCGGAACGCGGGGCGGACCTCGGGGACGGGTCCTCGGCGGGCAGGGCGCGGGGGTCCGCGGCGGACGGCACGGAGGCGTGGCGGGAGTTCGGCACAACACGGCAGATTATCGGAAGCGGGCCGGCCGCCTCCGCCGCGACGATCGACGGGTGTCCAAGAACCGTGACCGCACCATCACGCTGATGTCCCTGGGGCACGCCTGCGTGGACGTCTACCAGGGAGCCGTCGCCGCGCTCGTCCCCTTCTTCGTCGCCGAGCGCGCCTACACCTACGCCGCCGCCTCCGGCATCGTCCTGGCGGCCTCGCTGCTGTCGTCGGTGGTGCAGCCGCTGTTCGGCGTGGTCACCGACCGGTGGGCGCTGCCGTGGCTGCTGCCGGTGAGCGCGCTGACCGCCGGGGCCGGGGTCGCCCTGAGCGGGGTCGGCGGCTCGTACCCGCTCACCCTGGCCGCGGTCGCCGTCTCCGGGATCGGGGTCGCCGCCTACCACCCGGAGGCGGCCCGCGCGGCCCGCGCCGCCGGCGGGCACGGCAACACGGGGATGGGCTGGTTCGCCCTCGGCGGCAACGCCGGCTTCGCCCTGGCGCCGCTGCTGGTCGCGGCCGTGGTGGCCATCGGCGGCCTGCGCGCCTCTCCCCTGCTGGCCGTGCCCGGCGTGGTGGGTGCGGTCCTGTGCGCGGCGGCGGTGCGCTCGGCCGGGGTCCGCGCAGCGCCCGGCGGCAGGGCCGGCGGCACCGGCACCGGCACCGATGACTGGCCGTCGTTCCTGCGGCTGTCCGGTGCCGTCGTCTGCCGCTCGGTCGTCTTCGTCTGCCTGAGCGCCTTCGTCTCGCTGTACGTCCGTCAGCGCACCGGCGGCGGGGACGCGGCGGGGACGGCCGCGCTGTGCGTGCTCTACGCCGGAGGTGCGGCGGGCACCGTGGCCGGGAGCCGGCTCGCCGACCGGTACGGCCGCCTGACGGTGGTGCGGTGGTCGTACACGCTGACCGTGCTCGCCGTCGCGGGGGTGGTGCTGGCCCCCGGACCAGCCGTGTATCCGTGCGTCGCGCTCACCTCGGCGGGGCTGTACGTCCCCTTCGCACTGCACGTCACGCTCGGGCAGGACTTCCTGCCCCGGCGTGCGGGCACCGCGAGCGGTGTGACGCTGGGCCTGGCCGTGAGCGCGGGCGGGCTCGCCGCGCCGGTCCTGGGGGCGCTGGCCGACGTCACGTCGCTGCGGACGGCACTCGTGACTCTCGTGGCCCTTCCCGCGGTGGGCCGGCTCCTGCTGTGCGGGCTGCGCGAGCCCGCCCCGCCCGGCGAGACCACGCACGCCGGCCGGCTGCCCCACAGACGCCCCGACGCGACACCGGGGTGAGCAGGCCACGGGTCAGGCGGTGCCGGCCGTCGCCACGGGCTCCGGCGCGGTCTCGTCGTCGATGGCGTGGGACAGGAAGTCGTCGACCATGCGGTGGAAGAGCGTGGCCAGCTGGCGCAGTTCCTCGGGCGACCAGTCGGCCAGGGCCAGCTGCATACCCTGGGCGCCCGCCTCCCGGACCCGGGCGATGGCCTGCCGGCCGGTGTCGGTGAGCTCGATGCGCTGGGCGCGGCGGTCGTCGGGGTCGGGGACCCTCGTGACGTATCCGGACTTCTGCAGTTGCTGCACGGTGCGCGTGACGTGGGAGGCCTCCACGCCCAGCCGGGTGGCCAGCTCTCCCGGCCGCAAGGGCTCGGAGTCGGCGACCTGGCGCAGCAGTGCCACGGCGGCGCGGTCGAGCGGCACCCCGGCCAGCGACATGAGCCGTTCGTGCTGCCGGGCGCGCGTGCTGAGGTAGGTGATGCGGGTGAGCGCCCGCTCGATCTCGGTGACTTCCGGGGAGGCGGGGGTGTCGGGGAGCGGATGTGTGGGCATGCGGAGACTTTACCATATAGTTGCGTAACTCAAGTAATCTGCCGAGGCAGGCGTCGAGTCGGCGTACCGCTCCCGGGCGGCGCCGGCCGCCTGCCCGCGGCCACCGGACTCACACCCGCCCGGCCCTGCGTCCGGCACGCAGCAGCCAGACCAGGCAGGCGCCGCCCGCCACGCCCGTCACCCGGCAGGGACGCCGGCCCCTCCCGGCCTCCGGCGTCCCGCCGTACCCCGTCGGTGCCGGCGCAACCACGCGCTCCGGCCGCCGTTCGGACAGCCTCCTTCGCTCAGGCCTCGACTGGCGAGACCTCGGCCCGTACGGTCTCGTGCCACACCGCTCCCGCCGCGACGGCCTGCCGCCACAGCCGGATCGCCTTGGGCGGCATGCCGACCGCGAGGGCACCGGTCACCCGGTCGCCGGTGCGGTACACCGCGACGAACCGGCGCTTCGCCAGGTCGCCGTCCACCACGGCGACCTCGTCGTGGCCGCGCAGGAAGCCGTACGCCTGGATCCTCATGTCGTACTGGTCGGACCAGAAGTACGGCACCGGCGCGAACGGCCTGCGCGCCGGGCGCCGCAGCAGGTTGCGGGCGGCGGCCATGCCCTGTTCGGCGGCGTTGGTGCGGTGCTCGACGCGCATCGAGGTGCCGAACAGCGGGTTGTGCCAGCGGGCGACGTCACCGGCCGCGTACACCTGCGGCGCGGCCTCGCAGTACTGGTCGCACACCACGCCGTCGCCCACCGTCAGTCCGCTGCCGTCGAGCCACTCGGTGTTGGGCAGCGAGCCGATCGCCACGAGCACCTCGTCGGCCTCGACCTCCTCGCCGTCCGCGAGCCGCACCCCGTCCTCGGTCATCTCGGTCACGGTGACCCCGCAGCGCAGGTCCACGCCCCGCTCCAGGTGGGCCCCGGCCAGCACCCCGCCGATCTCCGCGCCGACGGCGTGCGCCAGCGGCACCGGGGCGGGTTCGAGGAGGGTGACGTGTGCGCCGAGACGCCGGGCGACGGCGGCGGCCTCCGCGCCGAGGAAACCGGCGCCCACCACGACCAGCCGCCGTCCCGGGGTGAGCCGGGCCCGCAGTGTCAGGGCGTCGTCCAGGGTGCGCAGCACGTGCGCGCCCTCCCCGGGCAGCCGGCGCGGCCGGACCCCGGTGGCCACGACGAGTCCGTCGTAGGGCACCTCGGAGCCGTCGGCCAGCACGACGGTGCTGTCCGCGAGGCGAAGGCCGGTCGCCGCCACCCCGAGCCGCAGGTCCAGGCCGAGCGCGGCGAGGTCGTCCGGCGTGCGCAGGGCCAGCCGGTCCGGCTCCCATTCCGCGGCCAGGAGCTGCTTGGACAGCGGCGGCCGGTCGTAGGGGGTCCGCGGTTCGTCACCGACGAGGGTGAGCGTGCCCGCATAGCCCTCACGGCGGAGGGTCTCGGCCGCCGCGAGTCCGGCGGCCGAGGCACCGACGACGACGATCCGCCTCACTGCTCGACCAGCCGGATGGCGGCGGCCGGACAGACGGCCACGGCCTCCCGCACGTCGTCGAGGGCGTCCGCCGGGGGTTTCTCGTCCAGCAGGAAGGCGATGCCGTCCTCGTCCCGCTGGTCGAAGACCTCGGGGGCGGCCATCACGCACTGCCCCGACGCGACGCACTTCGGCTCGTCCAGTTCCACACGCATGATCCGTACCTCGTCCGCTTTCTGTGGGGGGTCGACCGGCTGTACGGCGGTCACCAGGTGACGGGCAGTTCGTAGACGCCGTAGACCGAGCCGTCGTGCTTGAACGGCAGGCCGGCCGCCTCGGCGGCGAGCCGGAGGGTGGGGATACGGCGGTAGAGGGTGCTGTAGACGACCTGGAGTTCCATCCGGGCCAGCGGCTGGCCCAGGCACTGGTGGACGCCGAAACCGAAGGCGACGTGCCGGCGGGCGTCACGCGTGAGGTCGAGCCGGTCCGGGTCGGGGAAGGCCTTCGGGTCGCGGTTGGCGATGTCGTTGGGCATGATCACGCCCTCGCCGGCCCGGATCACCTGTCCGTCGATCTCGATGTCCTCCAGGACCGCCCGGCGCCGGCCGCCGTGCACGATGCTCAGATAGCGCAGCAGCTCCTCCACCGCCGACGCGACCAGCCGGGGATCCTCGGTGTCGCGCAACAGGGCGAGCTGGTCCGGGTGTTCGAGGAGCGCGAGGGTGCCCAGGGCGATCATGTTGGCGGTGGTCTCGTGGCCGGCCAGGAGCAGCAGCACGCCCATCTGGGCGACGTCCTGGCGGGACAGTTCGCCCGACTCGACCCGCTCCACGAGCCCCGAGAGCAGGTCGTCGCCGGGATCGGCGATCTTCTCGCCCATCAGCTCGTCGAGGTAGCCGAGCAGCTTGCCGTGGGCGGCCATGCGGTCCTCCATGGCCGCGTCCCGCTTGATGAGGATCTTGCTGTTCTGCTGGAAGAAGTCGTGGTCCGCGTACGGCACTCCGAGCAGTTGGCAGATGACCAGCGAGGGCACCGGCAGGGCGAACGCCTCGACCAGGTCGACGGGGCCGCCGGCGGCGAGCATGCCGTCGATCAGGTCGTCCACGATCTTCTGCACGCCGGGGCGCAGCGCCTCGACCCGTTTCACCGCGAACGGAGCGGTCACCATCCGCCGCAGCCGGGCGTGCTCGGGGTCGTCCATCAGGATGAAGCTGATGTTGTTCTTGCCGTTGCTCGGCGCCTGGAGCGGGTAGCCGGGGCGGGAGATGTCGGCGCTGACCCGGGGGTCGAGGAGCAGGGCGCGCTGGTCCTCGTAGCGGGTCACCAGCCAGGGCGTACTGCCGTCCCAGAGGCGGACCTTGACGAGCCGGCCCACGTCCTGCTGGGCCTGGAGGGCCGGGGGCGGGTCGAAGGGGCAGCCCGCCGCCCTCGCCATCGGGAACTCGGGGACCGGTGTGGCCGCCTCGGGGGCACCGCCGGTCAGGGTGTCGGCCATGGTTCTCCTCGGTGTGGGGGGCTCCGCGGGTCGGGCGGAGCGCCGGGGTGAAGGGGTGAGGCCTCGATGAGCACAGGCAAACAGAGGGGGCTGACGCCGAACCGTCAGTTTCCTGACGGGAAGCTGACGTGACCCGGATCACGTGCGCTGAAATGCGCGGTGATCGCTTGCCACACAAGGGAGTTGCGAAGGCGGCCGACGCCGGACGCCCGCTCCGCACGGCCCGCGACGGCACCTCGAAGGAGTCGGCACGCACCCTGAAAAGCGTGTCGGAAGCAGGTGCTCCGGCGGGTCAGGAGCCGGCGTCGGCGCGCCCCAGCCAGTAGCCGAAGCCCCGGCGGGTGTGGATCAGCACGGGTGCGTCCCGGTCCACCTTGCGGCGCAGCCGGGAGACGAGTTGCTCGATGGCGTTGTCACCGCGGAAGTCACCCCAGACGTAGCGGCCGATCTGCTCCTTGGACAGCACCCGGTGCGCGTTGACCAGGAGATGACGCAGCAGTCGGTACTCGGCCGGCGTGAGGTCGAGCGAGCGGGTGCCGCGCCGGGCCTCGCAGCGCGTGTCGTCCAGGACCAGGTCGCGGTAGCTCAGCGCGTCGCCGAGCGTCCGCCGGGGGGCCCGCCCGCGCAGCAGGACCTGCACCCGGGCGAGGACCTCGGCCAGCCGGAAGGGTTTGGTGACGTAGTCCCGCTCCCCCGGGCCCAGTTCGGGCACGAGCCGGTCCAGGGACTCGTACACGGTCAGCAGGAGCACCGGCGGGCGGTCGGTGACGGCCGGCCGGTCGCGGCCGAGACTCTCCATGTCGGGCAGGGTCGCGTCGACGACCAGAAGGTCGAACCGGCGCTCGGCGAGCCGGGCCAGCGCCTCGGTTCCGCTGTCGGCCACGGTGATGCGGTAGCCCGCCAGTCCGAGGGTGGTGGAGAGCAGTTCGGCGACGTCCGGCTCACCGACGACCAGGAGGTGCTGCCCGGCCCCGCGGGCGAGCGCCGGTTCCTCACGGGTACTGCCGTGCATGCGCCCACCCTACCCTGCTGCTTGCCTAACTCAAGTAAACTCATGCTCCCGGTGTGACGGGGGCCAGCCACATGCCGACGACCGCGTCCACGAGCCCGGTGGCGGCGTCGTGCCAGCTGGAGCGCGGGGTGGGGGTGCTCTCGGCGAGCGCCCGCTCCCGCTCGGCGCAGACGTGCACGATCAGATGGCGGGCCATGTCACCGCGCTCGGCCCGCACCTCGGCGGGCAGGTCCGGCAGGCACCGCCGCAGCCCCTCGACGATCTGCCGCAGGGAGGGCGAGGCCAGGGACTCCTCCGCCATGATCTGCCGGAGCGCCGGGTCGGTCATCACCTGCGCGCAGAACCGCGCGTACCAGGTGGGGCTGCCCAGTGCCGCGAGGTGTTCGGGCACCGGGCGGACCAGGCAGTCCACCCAGTCGCGTACGTCGGTGGAGTCGCCGACGGCGGCCAGCAGCCGGGCGCGGCTCTCCTCGATCCGGGCCGCGTGCTTGCGGATGATCGCCCGGACCAGGTCGGTCTTGGTCCCGAAGTGGTAGCCGACCGCCGCGTTGTTGCCCTGCCCCGCGGCCTCGCTGACCTGGCGGTTGGAGACCGTGTACACGCCGCGTTCGGCGAACAGCCGCTCCGCCGCGGTCAGGATCAGCTCCCGCGTCGCGCTGACCTGTTCGGCCCGTACCGTCCTGCCCGCCATGCTCACCACCGCACCGGGACTGGGGACATCTCCGCGCCGGCCAGTCCCTGAAGCCGTCACGGGTCCGCCGCCCGGGGCGGCGGCGCCTTCCGGCGGAAGCCTACGCAAGCCGGTCCCGCGCAGACACTAAGCTAAGTCAAGCAGCTGCTTTAATTCTTCCGGACTCCTCTGCCCGCACTCCTCCGCCCAAGCTTCCCTGCCCGAATTCCCCTGCCCGAGTTCCTGCCTGAATTCCCCTGCCCGAGTTCCTGCCCGAGTTTCCCTGTCACCACCACGCCTATGGAGGCCCCGCATGTCCGACGCCCTTGCCCCCGCCGCCGAGCCCGGGGGCACCGCCGCGCCGAGACCGAACGCCGTGGTGGCGGTGCTGGCCTTCGCCGGCATCGTCGTCGCGTTGATGCAGACCTTGGTGATCCCGATCGTCCCGGAACTGCCCCGGCTGCTGGACGCCCCGGCCTCCGACACCGCCTGGGCGGTCACCGCGACCCTGCTGGCGGCGGCGGTGGCGACGCCCGTGGTCGGCCGCCTCGGTGACATGTACGGCAAGCGCCGCATGCTGATGGTCAGCGTCGTGATGCTGGTGACCGGCTCGGTGGTGTGCGCGCTCAGCGAGTCGCTGGTCCCGATGATCGCCGGCCGGGCGTTGCAGGGCCTGGCCTCCGGTGTGATCCCGCTGGGCATCAGCATCATGCGGGACGAGCTGCCCGCCGAGCGGCTGGCCGGGTCGACGGCGCTGATGAGCGCCTCCCTCGGGGTCGGCGGCGCCCTCGGTCTGCCGACGGCCGCGCTGATCGCCGACAACTTCGACTGGCACGTCCTGTTCTGGGCCTCCGCCGCCATGGGCGTGATCGCCCTCGCACTCGTCGTCGCTCTCGTGCCCGAGTCGCGGGTGCGCACCGGTGGCCGCTTCGACCTGGTCGGCGCGGTCGGGATGGCGACCGGTCTGGTGTGCCTGCTGCTGGCGATCTCCAAGGGCGCCGACTGGGGCTGGAGCAGCGGCACCACGCTCGGTCTGCTCGCCGCCGCCGTGCTGGTGCTGCTGGCCTGGGGCGTCTTCGAACTGCGCACCGACCAGCCGCTGGTCGACCTGCGCACCACCGCCCGCCGCCAGGTCCTGGTCACCAACCTCGCCTCGGTGGCGGTCGGCTTCTCGATGTTCGCGATGTCCCTGGTGCTGCCGCAGCTGCTCCAGCTCCCGGAGCAGACGGGCTACGGCCTGGGCAGGTCGCTGCTGACGGCCGGCCTGGTGATGGCCCCCTCCGGCCTGGTGATGATGGCGACCGCGCCGGTCTCCGCCGCCGTGTCCAAGGCCAAGGGCCCGAAGGTGACGCTGATGATCGGCGCGCTGATCGTCGCCGCCGGGTACGGCCTGAACATCGTGCTGATGTCCGAGGTCTGGCACCTGGTGCTGGTCTCCTGTGTGATCGGCGCCGGCATCGGTTTCACGTACGGCTCGATGCCCGCCCTGATCATGGGTGCCGTGCCCGCGAGCGAGACGGCCGCCGCGAACAGCCTCAACACCCTGATGCGGTCCATCGGCACGTCGTTCGCCAGTGCCATCGCCGGCGTCGTCCTCGCCCAGATGACCACCGACTTCGGCGGCTTCGCCCTGCCCTCGGAGGACGGCTTCAGGACGGTCATGGCGATCGGCGCCGGTGCCGCTCTCCTCGCCTTCGTGATCGCCGCCTTCATCCCCCGGCAGGGGACCTCCGTCCCGACCGCCGCGGTGCCCCGGGCCGGGGAGCCGGCGGCCAAGGCGAACGCGACGAGCTGAGGTCACGCGGCGCTCCCGGCCGGCGCCCGGTCCTCACCGGGCCGCGGCAGCCGGCCGGGAGTGCGAGGTGATGGCCTGGGCCGCCGAGGACACTCCCACGAGGAGGTCGCCGAGAAGCCCTTCGCCAGTCCGCTGACGGTACGCACCCATGCGCACCGGGTCATGACCGAGCCGGGTGCCCGGGGCCGGGGCCACTGCTGGTGGTCGAGGCGTACCGGTCGGGTCCGGTGCGGGCCCCGCCGCCGCCCACGGACCGGTGACGCGCCCCCGCGGACTCAGGTCCCGGCCGGTTTCTCCAGCCACCGCTGCGGCAGCGGGGCCGACTCAGCCGGCGTGAACGCGGGCGGCACGTCGGCGCGCGGCCGGGCCGCGAGCGGGGGCTGCGCGGC
>NZ_JBSFTY010000109.1:0-25569 GCF_053591515.1 Streptomyces sp. NPDC003011 | reverse complement strand
TGAGAACACCGACGAGGAGCACACGCTGCTGGTACTGCGAGGGCACCGCGAACTTCGCCATGATCAGGACGCCTGCCGTCCGCAGCCCCCGCGCTCGGCTCGCCGCCCGCCGCTGCTTCCGCCCGGTGCCGGTCCGCCGGATCGACCGGCGGCCGACCGATGAGTTCGGCGGTGCGGCGCAGTCGACACAGATGACAGCGTTCGACGCCCGCAGGAGGACTCATGACCACCGACGGATTCACCACGTGCCTCTGGTTCGACGACCAGGCCGAGGAAGCCGCCCATCACTACGTCTCGATCTTCAAGAACTCCGGCATCGGCAAGGTCGTCCGGCACACCGGGGCCGGGCCCGGCCCCGCCGGCTCCGTACTGACCGTGGACTTCACGGCCAACGGCCAGAAGTTCGTCGCGCTGAACGGCGGCCCGCAGTTCACGTTCGACGAGGCGATCTCCTTCCAGATCTCCTGCGCGGACCAGGACGAGGTCGACCACTACTGGACGAAGCTCACCGAGGGCGGCGGCGAGCCCGGCCCCTGCGGCTGGCTGAAGGACAAGTACGGCGTCTCCTGGCAGGTCGTCCCCGAGCGTCTGGTCGAGCTGATCTCCGACCCGGACCAGGACAAGGCGGGCCGCGCGATGCAGGCCATGCTCACGATGGGCAAGATCGACATCGCCGCCGTGGAGAAGGCGGCCGCGGGCGGGTGACGCCGCGCTACGGGGGGCGGCCGCGGTCCGGCGCGGGACTGCGGCCGCCCCGGGCGGTTATCCCGCCTCGGCCAGGATCTCCGCGATCACGTGCCGGGACGCCTCGGCGACCGGTGGATTGGTGTGCCAGTAGTACGGCAGCGCGACGAGCGCGACCGACAGCGCCCAGCCCCGGCCGCGCGCCCACTCGGCGTCGTCCGCCCCCACGGCGTCGCGGAAGACGGGGCGGGCCGCCGGGGGCAGCAGATACCAGGCGATGATCAGGTCGACGGCCGGATCACCGACCCCCGCACAGCCGAAGTCGATCACCGCGCTGAGCCGCCCGCCGGTCACCAGCACATTGCCGGGCATCAGGTCGCCGTGAGCCCACACCGGTGGTCCGGCGTACTCCGGGAGACGCAGCGCCTCCTCCCACAGGGCCGTCACCGCCGTCGTGTCCGCCCGCCCCGCCAACTGGGCGAGGGCGTCGCGAGCCGGCGCGTCCTGGGTCGCCAGCGGGACACCCCGGTAGCCCGGCGGCCCGCCCGCGGGATCGATCCGGCGCAGGGCGGCGATGAACGCCGCGAGGTCCTCGGCGAGCAGCCCGGGCTCTTCCAGGGAGCCGACGACAGGGTTACGGCCGTCCAGCCACCGGTACACCGACCACGGCCACGGGAACCCCGCGCCGGGACCGCCCCGGGCGAGCGGCTCGGGCGCGGCGAAGGGCAGCCGGGGGCCGAGCCGGGGCAGCCAGCGCTGCTCGTGCTCCACGTCCCCGACCGCCCCGGGATGCCGGGGGAGCCGTACGACCATGTCGGCACCGAGCCGGAACATGGCGTTCTCGGTCCCCGAGGACTCCAGGCGCTCCACGGGCAGCCCGGACCACCGGGGAAGCTGTCCGGCGATCAGCCGCCGGACCAGCCCGTCGTCGATGTCCGCCTCGCCCTCACGCATCCTCGTGACACTCACGCCGGCCATTCCAGCTGATCAACGGCTTGGCTGTCGAAGGGTTTTGACGCGGTTCGTCATCGCCCGCCGCCGGCGGCCAGCTCCCCGGCCACCCGGGTGATCTCGCGGGCGATGCGCAGGATGCCGGGGGAGCGGACCGGGCAGGGCCGGGGCGTGGGCGTCGTGGGCGCCAGACAGAAATGCAGGGGGTCCTTGTCGAGGTGGAGGGCGGTGCGGTCGCGGTCGGGCTCGGTGCAGTACTCGGGGTGGTCGTGCTCGTAGGCGGTGCAGGGCAGGTACTGGACCCAGGTCTGGCGGGCTCCGGCGGGGCTCACCGTCCTCCCCGCGTCGGCGACGAGGTCGCCCGAGGCCGAGGCCTGCTTCGCGTAGAGCTCGTTCACCCACCGGACCCGGTCGGGGGTGATCGGGTCCGGGCCCTGCGACACCCACACGATCCGGGGCCGCTGTGCTCCGCCGGCCGCCGCGATCTGCTCGGTGAGCCGCTTCGCGTCGGCGGCGTACCGCGTGACGTACGCGCTGCGGGAGCCCCCGTAGGTGATGCCGTCCATGCACCAGGTGTAGTCCCACGCGTTGCCCCAGAACTGCAGGATCACGATGTCCGGGCGCAGCGAGCGGACCAGGGCGGCCGCCTTGTCCCGGTCGGGCACCAGGGAGCGCGCCCCGGTGCCCTCCAGGTAGTCGCACAGCGTGGTCCCGGAGTAGGGGGCGCTGGTGTACCGCGCGCCGAGGTCCCGCCGTAACTCCTGCCCGAGTACCTGTTGGTTCTCCGTCGCCAGGGAGTCGCCCAGATACAGCACGGTGGGTGCCCCGGCGCCGGCGCGCGGGGTGGCCCGCTGCGGGGCGGCCGGCCTCCCGTGCTCGGTCGTGGCCGACGCGCCCGCCACGTCCGGGGAGGGCGGCGGGGCCTCAGGGTCCGACGCCGGGTCCGTGCACGCGCCGAGCAGCAGCCCGGCGAGCAACACTCCCACGATCCACACCCTGCGCATGCGACCACTCCCGCCCCGGCGCCCGAAACGGTTCCCCAGGCAAGCACAGCGGGGCGCGAGGGGGAAGACCCACGGCGGTCGCACGCGGGACGTTTTCCGGCCGCGCGAGGCCTCGTCGGCCCGGGACAGGGGAGGCGCCCGTTCGGCGCGCGGGCCGACGGGCGGATGGCTAGCGTGAGAGACCGGACCGTTCACCGACCGGGAGAAGGACCGCAGTCATGGCCGTACAACCTGAGGGAACCCCCTGTTGGGCCGATGCGATGTTCAGCGACGTCGAGGGAGCCAAGGCCTTCTACGGCGGCGTTCTGGGCTGGACCTTCGGCGAGTCGTCGTCGGAGTTCGGCGACTACACGCAGGCCTACGCCGACGGAAAGGCGGTCGCCGCCGTCGTACCGCCGATGCCCGGGCAGGAGGGGCAGTCGCAGTGGTGCCTGTACCTGGCGTCGGCGGACGCCGCGGCCACCGCCGGCAGGATCCGGGAGAACGGCGGCGAGGTGCTCATGGAGCCGATGCGGGTCGGCGACTTCGGCACCATGTGCCTGGGCCGCGATCCCAGCGGTGTCGTCTTCGGCGTGTGGCAGGCGGGCGTCCACGAAGGGTTCGAGGCACCGCGCGAGCAGGCCGGCGCGTTCTGCTGGGCCGAGGTCTTCACCCGCGAGCCCGAGAAGTCGGACGCGTTCTTCCCGGCCGTCTTCCCGTACACCATGAAGGAGATGCGGGACGACGAGGTCGACTTCCGCCTGTACGAGATCGACGGTGACACCGTCCTGGGCCGCATGCGGATGACGGACGAGTTCCCGCCCGAGGTGCCGCCGTACGTCAATGTCTACTTCACCGTCGCGGACTGCGACGACGCCGTCGCCCGCGCCACCGAGCTCGGCGGCGTCCTGCGGTTCGGGCCGATGGACACCCCGTTCGGCCGCTTCGCCGCCCTCAGCGACCCGCAGGGCGCGAGCTTCTCGGTGATCGACGTCACGACGACCGCGGGAGAGATGCCGCAGGTCTCGGACGTCACCTGAACCCCGGCCGGACGCCCCGCGCGGCCATGGCATGATCGAGCGCATGCGTGAACGTGTGGTGGCCGCGTGCGACGGCGCTTCGAAGGGAAACCCCGGGCCGGCGGGCTGGGCCTGGGTCGTCGCCGACGAATCGGAGAGCCCGACCCGGTGGGAGGCGGGACCGCTCGGCACGGCCACCAACAACGTGGCCGAACTGACGGCGCTGGAGCGGCTGCTGGCGTCGACCGCGCCGGACGTGCCGCTGGAGGTCCGGATGGACTCCCAGTACGCGATGAAGGCCGTCACCACCTGGCTGCCCGGCTGGAAGCGCAACGGCTGGAAGACCTCCGGGGGCAAGCCGGTCGCCAACCAGGACCTGGTGGTCCGCATCGACGAACTGCTCGCCGGCCGCTCGGTGGAGTTCCGTTACGTGCCCGCCCACCAGGTCGACGGCGATCCCCTCAACGACTTCGCGGACCGCGCCGCGAGCCAGGCCGCGATCGTGCAGGAGCCCGCGGGCAGCGCTCTCGGCTCGCCTGAGCCGCCGTCCGCACCGGACACACCAGCGCCCCGCACGCCGCGCAAGCGGTCGGGCGGGGCCAAGGCGTCCGGCGGGAGCGGCGGCTCCGCACGGACCATCAAGGCGAAGTTCCCCGGCCGCTGCGTCTGTGGACGCTCGTACGCGGCCGGGGAACCCATCGCCAAGAACGATCAGGGCTGGGGCCATCCGGAGTGCCGTACGGCCGCTGCCGGATAGCGTGCCGCGGTCACAGGACCGCGCCGCGCCACTCCCCGGTCTCCCGGCCGCGCTCCTCGATGAACTTCTTGAAGCGCTCCAGGTCACCCTTGGTCTGCCGCTTCACGAACCCCAGCTTGTCGCCGACCTTCTCGGTGACGCTGTCCGGATGGAAGTCCATCTGGAGCATCACCTTGGTGTGCTGCTCGTCCAGCCGGTGGAAGGTCACCGCGCCGGCCTGCTTGGCCTCGCCGCCGACCGTCGTCCAGGCGACCCGCTCGTCCGGGATCTGCTCGGTGATCTCCGCGTCGAATTCCCGGTGCACTCCGTTGACGCTGGTCACCCAGTGCGTCAGCGTGTCCGTGCGCTGCTCGATGCGCTCCACCCCGCTCATGAACTCGGGGAAGGTCTCGAACTGCGTCCACTGGTTGTACGCCGTGTGCACGGGGACGCCGACCTCGATGGATTCCTCGACCTGCGACACAGATCATCGCCTCCTTCGTCTCGTCGTCTGTCCGGCGCGGGTACCCGTGACCTGCGGGGTAAACCGCGATCCGGCGATCGTCACTCGGTGTCGAAGGTGTAGTGGGGGGTGTGGTCCAGCAGATCGGCCGGGCGGGTGTCGTGCCAGGGCCGCATCGTCTCGTCGAGGTCGACCACGTCCGGCGTGCCGGCGGCCGGGAGGTATCCGGAGCCGGGATGGCGACGCTGCCACTCGGTCCACAGCTTGTCGATGTACGCGTGGTGCAGCCAGAACACCGGGTCGTTGGGGGAGACGCCGGTGGCCATCTGCCCGCCGACCCAGACATGGACCCGGTTGTGCAGGTTCACGCCCCGCCAGCCCTCCAGGTGATTGCGGAAACCGTCCGAGGCGCTGTTCCACGGGGCCATGTCGTACGTCGCCATGGAGAGCACCGAATCGACCTCGGCCCGGGTCGGCAACTCCCGTACGCCGCTCCCGAGGGCGCGCCGCAGATAGGCCCGTCCGTCGACGCGGACGCCGATCGGCCAGTTCCCGGTGGAGGCGGCGAACGGCCCGTCCATCACCTGGCCGTCCCGGCTGCGTCCGGTGCCGCCGAGGAAGTCGGGCGCCCACAGCGAGGACCGCGCCGAGCGGTCGGTGCTCCAGTCCCAGTACGGCAGGGCGACCGACGCGTCCACCGTCTGCAGGGCACGCTCGAACTCCAGGAGGAATCTGCGGTGCCAGGGCAGGAAGGAGGGCGAGCGGTGGCCGGTGCGTTCGCCCGTGTCGGTGTCCCCGATGATGAAGGCGTTGTGCGTGGTGACGAACGTGTCGTAACGGCCACTGCGCTTGAGCTCCAGGACCGCGGCGACGAAGCGGCGCTTCTCGTCGGCGGTCAGGTTCGCCTGGTTCTTGCGGACGGTCATGTGCGGGTCTCCAAGGGACGTGCGGTGCGGGTCAGTTGGCGGGGAACGGGACGAGCGCGGCGCCCTGGAGCTCGTCGACCGCGGCGCGTGCGGCGGCGCGCGGAGTGGGCACCGGGGCGTAGTGGCTGACGACGCTGATCCAGCTGCCGTCGGCGTTGCGCATCACGTGCAGTTCCATGCCGTCGACGAACACGGCGTATCCGGTGCCGTGGTGGTGACCGCCTGCGGCGGTCCGGCCCTGTATCCGGCGGCCTCGGTAGACCTCGTCGAAGGGGGCGGGGGAGCCGTGGCGGCGGTCGCTGGCGGACGCGCCCGCGACGGCGACCGCCGGGACGCCGGCCGCCGTGGTGAGGGCGGCCGCGACGGTGAGCGCACGGCGTCGGCTGAGTTCCGGCATGGGGGACCTCCTGGGTCCGTTCGGGGTGGATGACCCCGCATGCCTATCCGTCCGGTCGGGAGCGGGCGAAATCGCCGGTGAGGGTTGGCTGTGATCCGGACAATTACCGCCATGTCGTGCAAGGTTGAACGAAGTTGATCTTGCTGTGCGGGAGGGCGCTGGGTACCGGACGGGAGAATTCCTCCTCCCGGCGGCGGTGTTCGCGGTGATCTTTGCCGGGCGGACGGCTCGCCGGTGACCTGCGCCACCCGGGAAAGGTGACGCGAAGGGGAAGCCCGGCGAGATGCCGCCTGCCTGCTACTGTGCGTTGCCGATCGAACGCTTCGAGTAATCATCAGGGGTGCGTGTGAAGGTCGCCTGTGTCGGTGGCGGGCCCGCGGGGCTGTATCTGTCGATCCTGCTGAAGCGGCAGGACCCGTCCCACGACATCACCGTCCACGAACGCGATCCGGAGGGCTCGACCTACGGCTGGGGGGTGACCTACTGGCGCGGACTGCTCGACCGACTGCACGCGCACGACCCCGAATCCGCCCGCGCGATCGAGGAGCAGTCGGTGCGCTGGAGCGAGGGCGTCGCCCACGTGCGGGACACGGCCACCCGCCACCCGGGCGACGAGGCGTTCGGCATCGGCCGGCACCGCCTGCTGGAGATCCTCGCCGCACGGGCCCGCTCGCTCGGCGTGCGGCTGGAGTTCGAGCGGGAGATCACGGACCGCTGCCTCCCGAAGGCGGACCTGGTCGTGGCCGCCGACGGCGTGCACAGCGCGCTGCGCGCCCGCCACGCCGACCACTTCGGCGAGCAGATCAGGACCGGCCGCAACCGCTACATCTGGCTCGGCACCGGTAAGGTCTTCGACGCGTTCACCTTCGCCTTCGTCGAGACCGGCCACGGCTGGATCTGGTGCTACGGCTACGGCTTCGCCCCCGGACGCAGCACCTGCGTCGTCGAGTGCGCCCCGGAGACCTGGACCGGCCTCGGCTTCGACCGGGCGAACGAGGCCGACGGACTCGCCCTCCTGGAGAAGCTGTTCGCCGACGTGCTCGACGGGCACGCCCTGATCGGCCGCTCCCCGTCCCAGGGCGACGCCCAGTGGCAGACGTTCCGCACCCTCACCAACCGCACCTGGCACCACGGCAACCTGGTCCTGCTCGGCGACGCCGCCCACACCACGCACTACTCCGTCGGCGCCGGCACCACCCTCGCCCTGGAGGACGCCATCGCCCTGGCCGGTGCCCTGCGCGAGCATCCCGCGCTCCCGCAGGCGCTCACCCACTACGAACAGGAGCGCAGGCAGGCCCTGCTCACCATCCAGAGCGCGGCCCGCTACAGCGCCCAGTGGTACGAGAACCTGCCGCGGTACATGCACCTGCCCGCGGACCGGATGTTCGCCCTGCTCGGCCAGCGCCACTCACCGCTGCTGCCGCACGTCCCGCCCCAGCTGTACTACCGGCTGGACCGGGCGGCCGGACAGCTGGAGGCACTGCGCCGGTTCAAGCGCTGGCTGGGGCCGAAGGTGGCGCGGACCGTGCACACGCGGGCGCTGGCATCGCGCGAGTAGCCCGATCGGAAAGGCGTGTCCGCGCGGGCGGCCCTCAGCGGAACAGCCGGTCCAGGAAGGCGTTGTCGAAGACGCGGTGGGGGTCGAGCCGGTCCAGTGTCCCGGCCGCCTGCCCCCACACGGACTCGCCGAACGAGGCGGGCACCGCCGCCCCGATCACCTCGTCGTCGGCCCACACCTCCTCGTCGGTGTACGCCCAGCCCTTGGACCACTCGACCCGGGTGAGGGCGTGTCCGCCGTCGTAGGTCCGCAGCAGGAACCGTTCCAGCTCCCGCAGGAAGGCCTCCGCGTCCGGCGTGCCGGGCAGGGTCAGCACGTCCAGCCAGACGGCCGTGTCCCACTCGGGGTGCTCCGCGCTCGGCCGCAGCGCCGACAGCAGCGGGGCGCGGGCTCCGGCCAGCTCCGTGTCGGCCGGGTCGTCGAGCCCGGTCACCCGGATCTCGACCGTGCCGTTCACGGGGAAGCGTCCCTGGGCCGCGTACGCCGCGAGCCGCTCCCGGTAGAAGGCGGTGAACTCGGCGACGACCCGCTGGACCCGGTCCCGGGTGGTGAGCACCGCGTAGCCGTTCGCGGTGACCCGCAGCGTGGTGGGCCTGATGTAGAGCAGCGTGTTCTTGGACGGTCCCCAGATGTCGGCGGACAACGTCGCCACGAGACCCAGCGCGGCCACGTCGTACTGCGCGTTGCCGAGCACCGGCGCCAGATACCAGGCCCCCTCCGAGACCATCCGCCCGGCCAGCTCCGCCACCGGCCTCGGAACGTTGTCGGAGAACGGGTAGTTGTACGGCGACGTCACCGGCCGCGAGGTCAGCGGCCGGGTCGGCGCCACGCTCCACACCTTCAGCCACGGGTACTCGGTGAAGGCGAACCAGATCGCCTCGACCCGCCCCGACCGGTCCAGGAAACTCGTGAGGGTACGTCCGTCACCGCCGGGCGCGGCGAAGAGTTCGCCGGCCGGGATGTCCGTACGGCTCACGCACCGCAGGCTGGTGTTGTCGCCCACCCGCAGCACGACCTCGGTGACCAGCGCGCGGCCGAGGTGGGTGAGGAGCGCGGCGCAGTCCGCCTCGTCCCGGCGGAAGGTGCGCAGGGCGTACGCGCCGCTGTCCTCGTCCCAGACGACGGCCGTCAGCGACAGCACGAGATTGCTGAGGGAGCCGTACGTGTGCCCCGGCGGACGCCGCTCCCCGTCGGCCGGGACGGCGGTGCCGTGCGCGTCGACCGCCAGGGCGCCGCCCAGCGTGAGGTCACCCGGTGCGGGCGCGGCGGTGACGCCGAGGCCGTGCTCCTCCAGATAGGTGAGCAGGGCCTCCAGGGTGACGCCGGCGCCGGCCCGGACGGACGAGCCGGACGCCAGGGCGAGGCCGGTGAGACGGGAGGCGGTGTCGACGAGCAGGACGGGAGCGTGGGACGGGGTCCCCTCCGTGACCGTCAGGGGTGACCAGCCGTGCGAGGAGCCCCGGGCGCGCACCGTCCAGCCGTTCCGCCAGGCCCAGTTGACGACGTCGACCGCCTGGCCGCCGTCGGCCGGGGCGCAGGCCCACAGCCCGTCCGCGGTGATCTCGCCGACCCAGTTCCGGTACGCCGAGCGGTACAGGGCGACACCGGCCGGGAAGTTCGGCAGTTGCTCGGCGGCTTCCGCCGGATCGGCCGCCATCAGCACGGGTACGGCGGCCAGGGCGGCGGCGGACCGCAGGAAACCGCGGCGGGTCCAGGACGGGTCGGCCTGCTCGGATTTGCTCACCAGAGGATCAGTCACGGGCTCACGCTAGGTGCGTGTTGACGCGTCCATGCCTCTCGCCGGAACATTCACTCGTGTGGGTGAACGACGCGCAGGTGACCGGCCGGAGCGTCCGGGTCCGCGCGGCAGCCTGACGAATGACAGACTGACGCCATGGACGAGCGCACATTCGGTAGATCGCACCAGCACGCATCCGTCGTCGGTCTCGGCACCTGGCAACTGGGTGCCGACTGGGGAGACGTCGACGACAAGGAGGCCCTGGCGGTGCTGGAGGCCGCGGCCGAGGCGGGGGTCACCTTCTTCGACACGGCCGACGTGTACGGCGACGGCCGCAGCGAACAGACCATCGCCGCCTTCCTGAGCGGCCGGCCCGACCTGCATGTGCTGGTCGCCACAAAGATGGGCCGCCGGGTCGACCAGATCCCGGAGAACTACGTCCTGGACAACTTCCGCGCCTGGAACGACCGTTCGCGGCGCAACCTCGGGGTCGACCGCATCGACCTGGTCCAGCTGCACTGCCCGCCGACGCCCGTGTACTCCACGGACGAGGTCTTCGACGCCCTCGACACCCTGGTCGAGGAGGAGCGCATCGCCGCTTACGGCGTCAGTGTGGAGACCTGCCAGGAGGCCCTGACCGCCATCGCGCGGCCGGGCGTGGCGAGCGTGCAGATCATCCTCAACCCGTTCCGGATGAAGCCCCTGCGCGAGGTGCTCCCCGCCGCCCGCGAGGCCGGCGTCGGCATCATCGCCCGCGTCCCGCTCGCCTCGGGACTGCTGTCGGGCAAGTACACCAAGGACACGGTCTTCCCGGAGAACGACCACCGCGCCTACAACCGGCACGGCGAGTCCTTCGACGTGGGCGAGACCTTCTCGGGTGTGGACTACGCGACGGGCGTCGAGGCCGCGGCCGAGTTCGCCGCGCTCGCCCCGCAGGGATGCACGCCGGCCCAGCTGGCGCTGCGCTGGATCATCGAGCAGCCCGGCGTGACCACGGTGATCCCCGGCGCCCGCTCGCCCGAGCAGGCGCGCGCCAACGCGGCCGCCGCCAGGCTGCCCCGGCTGTCCGAGGCGACGCTCACCGCGATCCGCGACCTCTACGACCGGCGGATCAAGGACCAGGTCGAAGCCCGCTGGTAGCGGGCCCGGCCCGGTCAGGGCCGGAGGACCAGCTGGCGCTCCTGCTCCTGGTCGCCGGAGGCGGCTCCCTCGTCGTCCGCGGAGAAGGCGCGCGACAGTGCCTCGCTCGCCTTCTCGACGCTCTCCGGCGTGCCCTGCACGGTGACGGTGACCGGTGCCGACAGGTGGCCGGCCTCGCTCTGCGGCGGCCGGGGCGGCCGCTCGGAGGTGTCGCCGGCGAAGGTGGCCGTGTGGACGGTGGCGTGCTCGTCGGAGGGCAGCTCGTCCGGCGTGCCGAAGACGGGCTCCAGGGTCCGTACGACCACCAGTGCGTCGGCGGCGCTGCCGCCGCTGAGTGTGACAGTGAGCTCGGTGTCGGACATGGTCAACGGGACTCCTCAAGTGGATGACGTCGGGGACGGGGCGTGACGGCCGCAGCCGTCACGCCATCCGTCTCGCGCTCCGTGTAACCGTCCGGTGATCGCTGAAACAGCCGTCCGTCCGGCCGGCCGGTGCCGTGCGGCTAGAAGCGGCCGCCGGTCAGCCGGGTCACCGGCCCGTGGGTGTGGCGCTCCGAACGGCGGCCCGCCACGAAGGAGGCGGCGCTCAGCGCGGTCAGTCCCGCTCCGAGGCCCGCGGCGACCAGCCTGCGGTTGTTGAGCACCACCCACGCCGTCTTCGCGCCCGCCGCGACCTGCCCGGAGGCCGAGACGATCGCCTGCCGCCCCACCTCCACGCCCTTGACCGCGCTCTGCGCGGCCGTGCTCGTCGCGTCGGCCGCCCGCTGCGCGCCCGTCTTGGCGGCCGACGCCGCCTCGTCGGTCTTCGCGGCGGCCGCCCGGGCGGTGTCCGTCGCCGGTGCCGTCGCCTTGTCCGCGTTCTGCCGTGCCTTGGAGGCGGCTGCGGAGGCTGCTGTCTTCTTGGTCGTTTCCTTGTCCGAATCCGTCATGGGATCCGCTTTGCCGTTCGACTGCGTCGCAAACACGTTCCGTCACGCCCTGTTTCCGCCAACGTCATCGCCGGTCAAGGAAGCATGAATCCGGGAAGACGGTGCACAGGAGGAACCAAGCAGATTCGATCAGGCAAAGGAGGAAGCTTGTCGGCCACCGGAAGCAAAGCGGACAAGAACGACACGGGGCGCAACGAGACCGAGGAGGAGAGGGCCGACCGCAAGTGGGCGGAGCTCATCCAGGAGGTCCGAGTCGCCCAGACAGGTGTGCAGATCCTGTTCGGCTTCCTGCTCACCGTCGTGTTCACACCGAAGTACGCGGATCTCGCGGACACGGACAAGGCCATCTACATCGTGACGGTGGTCCTGGGCGCCTGCGCCACCGGCGCGCTGATCGGCCCGGTGTCCCTGCACCGCCTGGTGTCCGGCCGGCGGGTCAAGCCCCAGGCGGTCCAGTGGGCCTCCCGGCTGACCTTCGTCGGCCTGGTGCTGCTGCTCGCCACCATGACATCGGCGCTCCTGCTGATCCTCCGGGTCGCCACCCACGACGGCTACGTGCCCTGGCTGGTCGGCGGAGTGGTCGCCTGGTATCTGCTGTGCTGGTTCGTCGTCCCCCTGCTGGCCCGCCGCCACTCGACGGACTGACACCGGTGCGTCGGGCTGCCGGCCGTCCGGACGGCCGGCAGCGGTGCCTTCCCGTGTTGCCCGTCTCAGCTGCCGGCGATGACCTCCTGGAGGAAGTCGTCGATCCGGACCTCCTCCCGGCCCGGCGCCACGACCTCCCGCGTCTCCCGCAGAAAGGTCGCGAGCGCCGGCGTCCAGGCGAAGACCACGGCACGCTGGCGGCTTCCGTCGGGACGGGTGTCGCCGAGGAACTCCATCCGCAGCTCCTGCCACATGCCGGTCGACACCGGCCGCATCCGTACGTCCCCCACCCCGACCGGGCGCCGCAGCCCGTCCGTGAGCATCTCCCGGTCCAGCCGCCACCGCGCGAGCACCCGGCCGTCATGGCTGAACACCACGGTGACGGCGAACGGGTCCGACGCGTCGTAACTGAGGTGGGCGAGGACCGGACAGCGGTCCGCGGCGCCCGCCTGGAGCTGCACGACGAGAGTCTTGTGCACGAACGAGTTCACTAGAGGGCCTCCGGGCAGAACAGTCGTAGAGAGCTCTAGTACCCCCGTCACGCGCAAGATGCTCAGCCCTCCGGGTGAATCCCGCGTGCTCCGCGCAGCGCCGTGATACAGGTGGCGACGGCGTGCTGGAGCTCCTCCAGCTGCTGGACCATGTCGTCCTCGTAGAACTCCTGGGCGTCGTCGAAGGTGAGCTCCTCGAACACCTTCGTGGCCTTCTGGAGGCTGGTGTAGAACTTCGTCCGCCGTTCCCGCACGCGCAGTTCGGGGTCGGCCTCCACGGCCTCGACGACGAGCGACTTCATCGTGCTGAACGCCTCGGTCGCCCACTCGCCGGTGTCCTCGTCCTCCTCCAGCTCGTCGAGGAGCGACAGATGCCGCTCGGCCTCCTGACGGAGGTCGACGGGTGCCTCGACGGTCTGCCCGGCCGGCGTCCTGATCTGGCCCGACTCGGCGATCTGGCGGACGTATCCGATGCGGTCGGCGGACCGGTTCTCGCTGGCGACGGCCTTCTTCAGATCGTCGGTGCGCACGACGTCCCGGGCCAGTTCGGCCTGGAGCTCCGGATCCTCGCGCACCCGGTCCAGGAGGGCCTGGCGGGCCGCCCGGGCGGTGGAGGGGTCGGCGAGGATCGCGGCGCGCAGCGCGGTCGGGTTCTCGGCGACCTCCAGCGCCTTGGTCGGCCGGATGCCCTCCGCCTCGGCCGCCTCCGTGATGGCGGTGCCGCGCTCGGACGTGGCGCTGTTGCGGGAGACGTAGTAGCCGAGCCACACGTCGGCGTCCGGCAGCTCCACCTCCTGACCGGGCACCAGCGCCTCGAAGTGCGGGACCAGACCGTCGTCGGCGGCCCGGTCCCAGGCCTTGTAGTAGCGCATGACCCGCTCGGGCGAGCACCCGGCCAGCTCGGCGAACTCCCTCGCCGAGACCTTCGGCGTCTCGCCGGCGCTCTGACCGCCGGGCCGCACGCTGCGCGCCACCATCAGGCCGAAGGCCCATCCTCCGGTGCGCGCGTGGACACCGAACTCGCGGGCGTCCCGCGCCACCAGGTCGGACAGGGGTACGGGGGACGTCTCGGACGGGACGATCGCTAGGGTCACGGGTGACTCTCCTGGGCAGGCCGGTCGAACTGCGCGTGAGCGTGCGCAAGCCGGAAGCCTAGGCCACCCGGTGGCGACGTCCCGTCACCCCCGGGCGGGGTCAGCCGAGCGCGTCGTGCAGCGCGGGCAGCAGCGTCTTCGCCGACCAGTCCAGGAACTCGGGCTGACAGTCGCCGCCGATCTGCACCAGGGCGATCTCCGTGAAGCCCGCCTCGGCGTACGGCCGTACCGCCTCGACGAAGGCCTCCGGGTCGTCGCCGCACGGGATCGAGCCGGCGACGTCGTCGGGCGTGACGAACTGGGTGGCGCCCTCGAAGGAGTCCGGGTGGGGCAGCTCGGAGTTGACCTTCCAGCCGTTGCCGAACCAGCGGAACTGCGCGTGGGCGCGCTTGACGGCGGTGTCCCGGTCGGTGTCGTAGCACACCGGCAGCTGGCCCACGCGCGGCTTGCCGGTGCCGCCGTGCCGGTCGAAGGTCTCCAGGAGCCCCGCCTTGGGCTCGGTGGCGATCACCAGGTCGGCCAGCCGGCCCGCGAGGGAGCAGGACCGCTCGCCGGAGACGGCGATGCCGATGGGCGGCGGCTGGTCCGGCAGGTCCCACAGCCGCGCCGACTCGACGTCGAAGTGGGTGCCGCGACGGTTCACATGGCCACCCTCGAAGAGCGCCCGGATGATCTCCACGGCCTCTTCCAGCATCTCGTGCCGTACGTCGACGGACGGCCAGCCGCCGCCCACCACGTGCTCGTTGAGGTTCTCGCCGGAACCGAGCCCGAGCCGGAAGCGCCCCTCGGACAGCAGCTGCATCGTCGCCGCCTTCTGCGCCACCACCGCCGGGTGGTAGCGGAAGGTCGGACATGTCACGTACGTCATCAGGGGAATGCGCGAGGTCGCCTGGGCGGCCGCGCCCAGGACACTCCACGCGTACGGCGAGTGGCCCTGTGCGCGCAGCCAGGGGGAGTAGTGGTCGGAGGTCACCGAGAAGTCGAAGCCCGCCTCCTCCGCCCGGACCACATGGTCGACGAGGTCACGGGGACCGGCCTGCTCGGTCATCATCGTGTATCCGATTTGCACCATACGGGCCGGGTCCCCGGTCGGCGGAGGGGAAAACGGACCGATCGTGGCCCTCTCGATCGCGGCGGGCGAACGGGGGAGGATGCGCCCATGACTGTTCGCGCCCTGCCCAAGAGTGCCCCCGCCGCCCAGGGAGTGGCCGCGTCCGGTGTCCACGCCTTCCTCGACGCCCTCGAAGCCGCGCCGGGCATCGAGCCGCACAGCCTGATGATCCTGCGGCACGACCATGTGGTGGCGTCCGGCTGGTGGGCGCCGTACACCCCGCTCCGCCCGCACCTGCTGTACTCGCTCAGCAAGAGCTTCACGGCGACGGCCGCCGCCTTCGCCGTCGCCGAGGGACTGATGCGGCTGGACGACCCGGTGATCTCCTACTTCCCGGAGTTCGAGGCCGACATCACCGACCCGCGCAGCCGCGCGATGCTCGTCCGGCATGTGGTGTCCATGGCGAGCGGGCACGACACCGAGACCCTCGACCGGGCACGGGCGCTCGACCCCCGGGACCTGGTGCGCGGCTTCCTGCTGCTGCCCCCGGACCGTGATCCGGGGACCGTCTTCGCCTACAACCAGCCCGCCACGTACACGCTCGCCGCGATCCTCCAGCGCGTCACCGGACAGCCGCTGACCGCGTACCTGCGGCCGCGGCTGCTGGATCCGCTCGGTGTCGGAGAGGTGGCGTGGCTCCGCGACGGGGCGGGCCGCGAGCTGGGGTTCAGCGGACTGCACGCCACCACCGACGCGATAGCCCGGCTCGGCCAGGTGTATCTGCGGGACGGGGTGTGGCAGGGGCGGCGGCTGCTGCCCGAGGGCTGGGTGGCCGAGGCGACGCGGGCGCACGTCACGAACGCCGACGGGACGCCTCAGGGCGCGCTGTCCGACTGGCAGCAGGGGTACGGCTTCCAGTTCTGGAGGTCCCGGCACGGGTATCGCGGGGACGGGGCGTACGGACAGTTCTGCCTCGTGCTGCCCGAGCAGGACGCCGTGATCGCGATGACGTCGGCGACCGAGGACATGCAGCAGGTGCTGAACCTGGCCTGGGAACATCTGCTGCCCGCCTTCGGGCCGCGGCCGCTGTCCGGCGGGCAGGCCGAGGACGCGGCCCTGGCCGAGCGGCTGGCGGGGCTCGCGCTGCCGCCCGCCCCGGGCGAGCCGGCCCCGCCCGAGCACCCCGAGGCCTGGTCCGGCACGTCGTTCGCCCCGGACGAGGTGGTGCGCGAGAACCATCGGCGCCTGAGTGAGGTCCGGGTCTCGGCTGCCGGGACCGGCTGGCGCGTGACGCTCACCGAGGACGGGCACCGGCTGGAACTGCCGCTCGGGCAGGGCGCGTGGACCGTCGTCGAGGAGCCGGTCCCCGTCGCGGTCGGCGGAGGGTGGGCCGACGCGGACACCCTCGTCGTCGACGTGGCGTTCCTGGAGACGCCCCACCACCTGGTGGTGAGCTGCTCGCTGCCGGACCGCAGCTTCACGGCACGCTGGCGCACGCAGCCACTGCACGCGCGGTCGCTTCTGTCGATGCGGGCGCCCCGCGGCTCGGTCCGGGCCTGACGGGACGTCCGCGGAGGTCAGCCTGAGGCCGGGTGAAACGTCCGCGGGAATCAGTCCGGTGCCTGCCGGAACGTCCGCAGGAAGGTGTCCAGCGCCTCGCGGTTCGCGGAGTCGTTCCAGTCCGCCGCCGGTGTCGTCCAGCGCAGCGAGTAGCCGCGGCCCTCCCCGATGAGGAAGCCGCGGCCGAAGGTGCGCACGCGGGCGCCGCGGGAGTCGTCGGCGAGCCACTCGATGTCGGCGGCCTCGCGCCCCTGGTACGTCGTCGCGCGGATCTCCCCGATCCGGCGGTAGCCGACGCCCCTGTCCTTCAGGTCCGGCTCGACGTCGTCGCGCCAGACGGCGACGGGATCCGGGCCCACGCGTTCGCTGTAGGTGACGGCGAGCGTGCGCGGGTCGTCCTCGCGGCCGAGGATCACGCGGTACGCCAGGTCGGCTATGCGGGTGGTGCGCAGCGCCTTCCAGCCGGCGGGGAGGGCCACCGAGAAGCCCTCCGGCGACTGGTACACGCGGTAGCCGGAGGGCAGCGCGGTGCCGGTCGGGGATCGCGTCGGCGCGGGGGTCGGCGGAGGTGTGGGCGGCGAAGTGGGCGGCGAAGTGGGGGGCGGCGTCGGCGTCGCTGTCGCTGTCGGCGTGGGTGCCGGCGTTTCCGGCGGGCGGGAGGCCTGGCCGTCGGTGCGGTCGTCGGTGACCGGGGCCGAGGCGCCCGGCCGCGATGCCGCGTCGCCCGACGAGGTGCCGGTGCCCGGTAGCTGCTCGGTCAGGGCGAGAACGGCGACGGACACCGTGACGACGGCCAGAGCGGTCCCGGCGATCACGGTCCGCCTGCTCCACAGCGGGCCCGCCGCGCGGAGACCGCGCGGCCGGGACGGGGACGGCACGCCCATGGCCCGGCCCGGGTCCGCGTCGAGGACCCGGGTGAGCGCCTCCCGGACCACCGGGCGGGTCAGCCGTTCCCGGGAGTTCTTGCGCAGCAGCCCCTGCACGGTCTGGGAGAGCGGCCCGGCGTGCACAGGGCCGCGCAGCGGAAGCCGGTCCACCCCGCGCAGGGTGGACTCCGGCCGGTCCCGCTCACGGAACGGCGGGCGGCCCTCGACCATCGTGTACAGGATCGCCCCGAGCGCCCACAGGTCGGCGGCCGGTCCGATGCGCTCGTCGCGGGCCTGTTCGGGGGAGGCGTACGAGGGTGCGGTGACCCGGGGCGCCAGGGTCGCGCCGGTCAGCCCGAAGCCGGTGAGGACGACGGAGCCCTGGTCCCGTACGTAGACCTGGCCGGGGCTGAGCTCGCCGTGCGTGATGCCCTGGCCGTGCGCGGCCTCCAGGACGCCGAGCACCTCCAGGCCGATGCGGGCCGCCCGGACGTAGGCGAAGGTGCCCTGCTGGGCGAGGAGTTCACCCAGGGGCGTGCCGTCGATCCACTCGGTGACGGTCCACAGGGTGCCGGACTCCACGACGGCGTCGAGGACCGCCGCGACCTGGCCGGGACACAGCTGCCCCATGGTCTCCGCCATGCGGATGACGCGGGCGACGGCCCGGCGCGAGGTCTGCTCGTCGGGATCGGCCGGCAGCCCGATCTGGGTGAGCAGACGAGGGCGCCCGGTCGTGACGTCCTCGCCGTACCAGCAGACACGGTTGGTCTCCTGGTGCAGGGGCTCCAGGAGTCGGTACCTTCCGGCGACCAGTTCGTGTGTGGACGCGTGCGCCTTGACCATGGTCATCCCTCGCTGAAACCCCTGGCTCTCACCTTTCCCAGAGGTACGAGGGGTACGAGGGGATGCGTTCAACGAATCGTGAACTGAAGGGTGCCGCTCTCTTTTTGTTCGCCTGCTGTACAGCGGTCCGGCGGATATCAGCGCGTTCTGATCGGAGGCGGAACCGGACCGGAGCGGCCCGCTCCGGGCCGGCCTCCCAACCGATCGCGCCGCACGAGGAATTCCAGCGCAGACCGAAGGCCGTCCGGGCCACCGGTTCCAGGGGTACGCCGGCCGGCGCCTCCTCACGTCGACGGAGCCGCCGGGGGTGCGCGTGAGCGCCGGACCACGCCGGCGCGCGGATCATCTCAGTGCTGCTGGGCCTTCTGCGGTGTCGCCTCGCTCGGCCGGACGACGGCATAGCCCTCGCCCTGGAGCATCAGCTGGACGGCCTCCCCGGAGCCGCCGCGCAGCATCGACCCGATGGACTGCGAACGGTGCAGCGAGGTCGAAAGGCCCGCCGTCCATCCGACGATCGCGTCCGTGTCGACGTACAGCGGATACTGCGGGGAGACCGGAATGACCAGCGGGTTCCCCTCGCACACCAGCCCCAGCCGGCCGTGTCCCGTGAAGACGCTGTTGAACAGGCCGCCGCCGGTGACACCGGCGCCCTTCACGGTCGCGATCCGGTACTGCAACGAGGTGTCGAAGCACAGGACGTTGCGGCCGTTGACGGTGAACTCGTCGCCCGGGCCGACCTCCACGACGAAGCAGTTCTGCGCCTCGTGTGCGAACCAGGCCTCGCCCTGGCCGCGCACCGCCATGAGCGGCAGTCCCTCCCCGGTGACCGCGCGCTTGAGCATGCCGCCCACGCCCTGGCCCTTGCGTTCGAACTGGAGACTGCCGCGGTAGGCGATCATCGCCCCCTGGCGGGCGAGCATCTCGCCGTTCACCGTGTACCGGACGCACTTGGCGTTCTCGACCGTCATGCCCGCCTGTGTGGCCGGCTGGACCATGTGCTCGCTGGAGAAAAGGTCACCCTTCATAGGAGCATCGTGGCCCGGACGGGTGCCTTCCGCCACGATCGCGGCCGTGGTCGAGCCCGATTTCGGGAGTGCCGCGGGGCCGCCGCCCCTCCTGCTCAGGTCAGGCCCCGGCAGCACGTCATGCCTCAGGCCCTTCCGCGTCAGCCGCCGAAGAGCTGGGTCCAGTAGGTGCCCGCGGGGCCGCCGCCCGCGAAACCCACGCCGATGTGGGTGAAGCCCGGCTTCAGGATGTTGGCCCGGTGCCCGGGGCTGTGCATCCAGCCGTCGACCACCTCGGCGGGGGAGCGCTGGCCGCAGGCGATGTTCTCGCCGATCGAACGCCGGGCGGAGCCCGCGGCGGCGGCCCGGTCCCAGGGCTGGGTGCCCTCGGGAGAGGTGTGGGAATAGAAGGCGCGGGCCGCCATGTCCGCGCTGTACGCCTGTGCGGCGGTCACCAGCGGCGCATCCACCGCCAGGGCGGGCAGCCCCGCCCGGACGCGCTCCCGGTTGGTGAGATCGACGACCTCGCTCTGGGTCCGCGCCAGGCCCGCGGGAGTGAAGGGCGTCGCCCACAGGGCGGTCCAGTACGTGTCTCCGGAACGGGCGTCGGTGGCGTGCCCGAGACCGGCGTGGGCGAACGCCGGGTCGTGCAGGGTGCGGCGGGGCCGCTCGGTGCGCAGACAGTACGCGACGAACTCGGCGGGCGTACGCGGACCGGAGACCAGGTGCTCGCCGACGACGAGGTACGCGTATCCGGCGGCCGTGACGCGCTGGTGGACGCAGACGCCGTCCGGCCCCTCCCCGCCGAGGCGCCCTGCCGACGCCATCGCGGACGCGTGGGCGCGGGCCGCGGCAGCCAGGCGGTCGTCGAGGGAGACCGGGGGCGAACCGGCGGCGGCACGGGCGGAGTTGACCAGGGTGACGAAGCCGTCCGGGTCGGCGGAGGGCGGGTGCGGAGCCGGGTGGATCGAGGACGCCGACGAGTACAGGTGCGGGGCGGGGTGCGTCGGGCGCGCCGGAGGAGGGGTACGTGGTGCCCGGTGGGTCGCAGGAGCGGGTGCGCGCGACGTCGTGCGGGTCACGGAAGGCGGCGTGCGCGGTGCCGGGGACCCCGTCGGTTCGCCGACGACGTCCACCCCGAAGTCGCGGGCCAGTCCCGCCAGCCCGTCGGCGTACCCCTGTCCCAGCGCCCGCAGCTTCCAGCCGTCGCCGCGCCGGTAGAGCTCCGCGAGGAGCAGTACGGTCTCCTGCCGGGGGTGCGGCGGGGCGAACCGGGCCAGCGGGCGGCCGCCCGGGCCAGTGACGTGCAGGGTGGGGGCGGGCAGCCGGCCCAGGGGAGTGGCGGGGGCGGCGGGACTGACGACCACCGTCACCCGGGTGGCACCACTGCGCAGGCTCGGTGGGTCGACGGTCAGGGTGTCGCCGCGCAGTCGGGCGCCGGGCGCGGCCGGCTGGTTGTAGAAGACGAAGTCGTCGTCGCCCCGGACCCGGCCGCTGTCGTCGGTGATGAGCGCGGACACGTCGAAGGGGCCGGGTACCCGGACGGTCACGGCACCGCCCGGCAGGGGCAGATTGCCCCCGGGGACCAACTCGCTCATCGTGCCGCCCTGATGTCGTCGTACGGGACCCCGTGGGGTCGTCCGGACAACGCGCACCGGGGTGCGGGGGTTCCCGCCGACGCCCCGCCCCGCCCCGGACCTGGAGTGCGGTCGGCCGGGCCGCCGCACGCGCGGTCAGTCCCGCGCGATGCCCGGAGCGATGTCCTCGCGCCGCTCGGCGGGCGCGGTGAAGCCACGCGCCGCCTTCGTCCGCTTGCCGCAGAACGCGGACTCCAGTGTGCCCAGCATCGTGGTGAGCACGGTGGCGTTGTTCGAGGTGTTGGCGAGCGCGCTGAGGCTGCGCCCGCCGTCCTTCGACGTGAACGCGTACGTGTAGTAGCCCTGGACGGCGCCGGTGTGGCCGTACACCGGGACACCGCACGACAGGGTGCGGCGGCGCAGGCCGAGTCCGTAGGCCTGGGTGCCGCCGGCCGGTACCCACCGCCGCATCTGGGCCAGCTGGGCGGCCGAGGTCAGCCGGCCGCCGAGCAGCGCGGTGAGGAAGGTGTTCAGGTCCCCGGTGGCCGAGACGACCGCGCCCGCACTCTGTGCCCAGGACGCCGTCTGCCTGGTCGCGTCGACCAGCGGGGCCCCTGCCCGGTCCGGGGTGAGATAGCCGCGGGCGTGGCGGCCGGGGATCTGGGTGCGGGGATGCACGTAGAAAGTGTCGCGCAGGCCCAGCGGCTCGATGATCCGGTTCTGGTACTCGGTCCCCACCGGGCGGCCGGTCAGTTTCTCGATCAGCATCCCGGCGACCACGAAGTTGGTGTTCGAGTACGCGTACGTGGTGCCCGGCGCGTTGGTGCGCGGCCGGCGCAGGGAGCGGTCCACCAGCTGGCGGTAGGTGAAGACCTTGCCGCGGACCGCCTCGAAGCCCGGGACCGTCCGCGCGAACATGTCATTCGTGTAGTCGTACAGCCCACTGCGGTGGCTCAGGACGTGCCGCACCGTGATCCGGTCGTCGGGCAGCAGTCCCGGCAGATGGCGGTTGACGGGGGAGTCGAGTTTCAGTCTCTGCTCGTCCACGAGTTGCAGCAGCACCACCGCGGTGAAAATTTTGGTGACGCTGCCGACGCGGAAGCGGTCGGCGTTGCTGATGGCTCGTCCGGTGCCGCGGTCCGCCACGCCCATGGCCGTGCGGTGGACCGTTCCGTGGTCGTCGATCCGCGCCATCGCGCCGGGCGCGCCCTGCCGCAGCGCGGTGCGCAGCACGGCGCGCAGACCCGTGGTGTCGGGTTCCGGCAGCGCGGCGAAGCCCGATCCGGCGGCCGTGGATTCCCGGGGCGCGGCCTGCGCGGAAGGTGCCAGGAGGGACAGCAGAACCGCCCCGACCACCGTGCCTGTGCGCGCCGTTGCTGATGCCATCCGGCACCTCTCCTGTCCTGTCACTGACGATGAGCTGCGCACAGTATGGCGACGAACCGGCACGAAAACGGTGATCTCGGGCTTATGTTGTGCCGGCTTCGCCGGGCGTCCGCACCGTGTTCCTCGTCGAGGGCGGATCCGGCCCGCCTTCGACGGCGGCGATCATCCGCACCCCGCGACCGGGGGACGCGGGCGACGGCCGACGCCGTCGACCTGGAGAGCCTCGACCGCGACGGCATGAAGCGGTAGCTCAGGACGGGCGCCCCGAGCCGCTCGGCTCCGGAGTGATCAGGCCCTCCCGGTAGGCGACGGCCACCGCCTCCGTACGGCCGGCCGCGCCCAGCTTGGCGAGGATGTTGGAGACATGGACGCTCGCCGTCTTGCCGGTGATGAACAGCTCCTCGCCGATCTGCCGGTTGCTGCGGCCGAGGGCCAGGAGCCGCAGGACGTCCCGCTCCCGGGCGGTGAGGACCGCGGCCCGGTCCTCGGCGCCCGGGCTGTCCGCCAGGCGCCCCCGGCGGATCAGCGCGTTCACCTGATCCAGCAGCGGTGTGGCGCCGAGCCGGGCGGCCGTCTCGCGGACCGCGCGGGCCTCCACGGCCGCCTCCTCGCGCCGCTCGGCCGCCGCCAGGGCCTCCGCCAGCCGCACCTGGCAGCGCGCCCGCTCGTACACGTCACCGAAGTCGAAGGCGGCGACCGCCCTGCGCCAGGCCGCCACGTCCGGACCCGACACGGCCCGTGCCCACTCGGCCTCGGCACGGGCCAGCCACGCCTGTCCCTCCGGTCCCTGCGGAGTGGCGTCCTCCCCGCGCGCGGCCGTGGTCCGGGCCAGGTCCCGCAGTTCGGTGGCGGTGTCCGCCCAGCGGCCCGCCCCCGCCTCGTCACCGGCCCCGCGCAGCGCGGCGGCCCGGTCGGCCACCGCGGACAGGGCGAGGGCGGCCAGCCGTACCGTGACGTCCGGCAGGGAGCCCGCGTCGTCGGTGAGGGCCGCCACCGTGGACCGCGTCCGCGCCACGGCCGCCTCCGGCTCGCCCTGCCGCGCCGCCGCGTCGGTCAGCACGATGCCCGCGACCAGCGTGCCCATCCAGTCGAACGGCCCCTCCAGCAGGGTGCCCGCCCGGTCGACGACCGTGAGGTCGCCGCGCGCCAGCGCCGCGTACAGCGCGGGCCCGGCCGTGTACCCGCCGGCCGCCGGAAGCACGTCGGCGTCGGTGGCCGCCGCGCGCACGCACTCCTCCCAGCGGCCCAGGGTGTAGAGCACCAGCAGCCGCAGGTAGCGCATCTCCAGCGGATAGGGCGAGGACAGCAGGCCCGCGCGGCGGGCGCGGTCCAGTCCCTCGGTCAGCCAGGGCAGGCACTCGTCGAGGTCACCGGATTCGAAGCAGCCGATGGCGAGGTTGAACAGCGCGCGCAGCTCCACCGGCGCGTTGCCCGAGCGGCGCGCGAGATCCCTGGCCTCCCGCAACCGCTCCCGGCTCTCCCGGGTCCTGCGGCCGCCGCCCTCCAGGGCCGCCAGCGAGATCAGCAGATCCGCCCGCGCGTCGGCCACGTCCAGCTGCTCCGCGACGCCCAGGGCCTGCCGGGCGACCCGCAGCGCGGTCTCGTTGTCCCCGACCTGACGGGCCGCCAGGACGTGGGTGGCCGCCGCCCACACCCAGGTGCGCGACGGGGGATCGGCCGGGATCATGGCGAGCGCCTCGCTGCTGTAGGCGAACGCCGCCGTCTGGCTGTCGACGCCGATCAGGTTCCCGGCCAGCGTGTACCGCACCCGCGCGGCGAGCTCCGAGTCCGCGTCCTGGTCGACGCCCGCGAGCGCGGCACGGGTGAGCGACACCGCCCGGTGCGCCTCCCCGGCGTGCGCGGCCGCCGCCGAGGCACGCAGCGTGAGGGTCACCCGGTCGACGCCCTCGCCCGGGGGCCGCGCGGACGGCTCCACCGCCGACCACAGGTCCAGGGCTGTTTCGAGGTGCCGCAGTTCCTCCGCGGGCGCCCCGAGCGACTCGGCGTGGGAGGCGGCCTCCAGCGAGGCGGCCAGCGCCTCGGCCAGGTCGTGGCTCTCCCGGTAGTGGTGGGCGCGCTCCGCCGCGCTCTCGGCCCGCCGGCCCCGCCCGGTGAGCAGCCGGGCGAACGCGCCGTGCAGTCGCGCCCGTTCACCGGGGAGCAGGTCGGCGTAGACCGCCTCCCGGGCCAGGGCGTGCCGGAAGGCGTACGTGTCGCCGGTGCCGGGGACCAGCAGTTGACGCCCGACCGCCTCGCGCAGCGCCGACTCCAGTTCGTCCTCGGGGAGCCCGACCGCGTCCCGCAGCAGATCGTGCTCGACCCGGCGCCCCGCCACCGCGGCCGTGCGCAGCACCTGCTGGGCGGTGTCGGAGAGCTGCTCGAAGCGGATGAGGAGGACGTCAGCGAGACCGCTGGGCACGCCCCCGGCCGCCGGGTCGGTGGCCGCCAGCAGTTCCTCCGCGTAGAAGGCGTTGCCCTCGGCGCGCTCGACGATCCGCCGGACCGTGGTGTCCGCCACCGCGCTGTCGCCCAGGGCGCGCACCAGGCGGGCCACCTCGGCGTCGGCCATGGGCCGCAGCTCCAGTCGCTCCACGGAGGGCAGCCGCACCAACTCCGCCAGCAGCGGACGCAGCGGGTGGCGGCGGTGCAGGTCGTCGGCGCGATAGGAGGCGAACACGGCCAGCCGGTGTGTGGGCGCACCGCCCGCCGACCGCTGGAGGATGCCCCGGCTGAGCAGGAACCGCAGCAGGTCCCGGGAGGACTGGTCCGCCCAGTGCAGGTCCTCCAGGACGAGCAGCAGCGGGGCGACGTCCGAGAGGTCGGCCAGCAGCCCCGCGATGCCCTCGAACAGCCGCAGCCGGCCGCCGGTGTCCCGCACGGCGTCCGTGCCGCCGCCCAGCAGCCGGTCCACCACCGGGTGTGCGGCGAACGTGTCCGTGAACCGCGGGTCGGCGGCGAGCAGGCCCAGGACCTCGGTGAACGGCAGGTAGGGCAGGCCGACGTCGCCGAGGTCGACGCAGTGCCCGGTGAGCACCGTCATCCCGGACCGGGCGGCCTGCCCGGCGACCTCGTCGAGCATGCGGGTCTTGCCCACACCGGCGTCCCCGGCGATCAGCACCGCCCGGGCCTCACCGCCCCGGGCGCGCTCCAGCACACCGGCGAGGCGGGTGAGTTCGTCCTCCCGGCCGATCAGCGGTGCGGTGTTCGAGATCGTCGGCACACCCCCATCCTGGCACGGAGCACTGACAGCTCCTGCGGAATTCGGGGCGGTCCGGCCGGCCTGAAGGAGGGCGGCGCCGTACCGACGTGCGGCTCCGCCGCACGGGCGCGACCGGCCACGCACCACCCGCCTGCCCCTGGACGGGACGTCCCGGCTCCCGGGCGCTCACTGCCGCAGCGACCGTGCCCAGTCGGCCGGCACCCGCCCCGCGGGGCCCGGCGCCGGCGGGTCCGCGGGCTCGGAAGAGCACACCTCAGAACACCACTCACCAAAGCGTGTATCTCGTATTCCGGGTTTTGCTTGTAAATT
>NZ_JBSFTY010000108.1:0-26728 GCF_053591515.1 Streptomyces sp. NPDC003011 | reverse complement strand
CCCGGTGGTACTTCTCGCTGCGCAGCCCCTACTCGTGGTTCGCCTACCGCGACCTCAGCGAGAAGCACCGCGACCGCGCCCGCGAGCCGCGCCGCCCGCCGGATGTCCTGGGACGTCTTCGCCATGTCTGTCCACACTCCCGGAGAACACCTCGCACACGGGGCATCGCCGGCCCGCGTGTGTACGGCGCCCTGTGCCCCGTCGCTGAGGTCCGACGCGGACGGGCGCGGAGGAGTCCGCGCGTCGCCCACGGGAAATCGTGTCACTTCCCGACGCGTACGGCCTCCAGGACGCGGTCGCTCCAGCCGCGCACCCCGCCGTGCCGGCGGGCGCCGGTGCGGGCGGCTCACTCCTCCTCGACGAGAGTGATCTCCGCCCAGATCGTCTTGCCCTCGGCGGTGTGCCGGCTGCCCCAGCGCTGGGTGAGCTGGGCGACCAGCAGGAGGCCCCGGCCGCCCTCGTCCCACGTCTTGGCGCGGCGCAGATGCGGGGCCGTGTGGTTGGTGTCGGACACCTCGCAGATCAGCGTGGTCGCGTCGTGGATGAGCCGCAGCCGGATCGGGTGCGCGCCGTACCGGATGGCGTTGGTGACCAGTTCGCTCACCACCAGTTCCGTGGTGAACGCCGCCTCGCTCAGGTCCCACAGGTCGAGCTGGGCGACGGCCTGCTTGCGGACCGGCGAGACGAGCGCGGGGTCCGCCGGGATGTCCCAGGTGGCGACCTGCGAGGCGGGCAGTCCCAGAGTGCGCGCCAGCAGCAGGGCCACGTCGTCCAGGGCGCCGCCCGCCGGGAGCAGCCTGTGCAGGACGCGGTCGCAGGTCTCGTCCAGGGAGCCGGAACCGGCCGCCAGCGCCTCGCACAGCAGCGCGTGACTGGCGTCCACGTCCCGCTCCCGGGTCTCGATCAGGCCGTCGGTGTACAGGGACAGCACGGTGCCCTCGGCGAGGGCGAGCTCGACCGACTCGAACGGCAGCCCGCCCAGGCCCAGCGGCGGACCCGGCGGCAGATCGACCTCCCGCGGCGGGCCGCCCGGCGGGAGCATGACGGGGGCCGGGTGTCCCGCCCGGGCCAGCGTGCAGCGCCGCGACACGGGGTCGTACACCGCGTAGAGGCAGGTGGCGCCGACCTCACCCGGACTGCCCTCCCCGCCGGCCTCCGCGGACAGCCGTACGACCAGATCGTCCAGGTGGGTGAGGAGCTCGTCCGGGGCGAGGTCGATGTCGGCGAGGGTGCGCACGGCGGTGCGCAGCCGGCCCATCGTCGCCGAGGCCTGGACGCCGTGGCCGACGACGTCCCCGACGACCATCGCGACCCGCATCCCGGACAGCGGGATCACGTCGAACCAGTCGCCGCCCACCCCCGCCCGGGCCGCCGGGAGATAGCGGGAGGCCGCCTCCACGGCGGCCGTGCGCGGCAGCGTCCGGGGCAGCAGGCTGCGCTGGAGGGCGAGGGCGGTGTCCCGCTCGCGGGAGTAGCGGCGGGCGTTGTCGATGCAGACCGCCGCCCGGGCGGTGATCTCCTCGGCGAGCAGCACGTCGTCGGGGGTGAACCCGTCCGGCCGCCGGAACCGGGTCAGGACGGCCACGCCGAGGGTCTGGCCGCGGGCGAGGATCGGCACGGACATCGTGGCGTGGATGCCGTGCCGCTGGACCCGTTCGAGGCGCTCGTCGTCCCAGGACAGCCACTCGGCGAGGCCGCCGGTCTCCGCCGAGGCCACGATGGTGTGGCCCGCCACCAGGGAGTCGGCCTGTGGCGAGTGCGCCGGGTACGCGTCCACCTGGCCCGGCCTGGCCACCGCCTCCGGATTGCCCGGGCTGACCGACCGGTGGGCCGCCCGGCGCAGACTGACCGGCGCGGTCAGCCGCCCGGTCGAGGGCTCCCCGCCGGCCTCGCCGGGGTCCAGCAGATCCACGCTGACGAAGTCGGCCAGGGCGGGGACGCAGACGTCCGCGAGCTCCTGCGCCGTCCGGGTGACGTCGAGGGTGGTGCCGATGCGGACGCTCGCCTCGTTGACCAGTTGCAGCCGCTCCCGTGCCAGGTACTGCTCGGTGAAGTCGTGGGCGGCGACGCACACGCCCCGCACCCGGCCCGTGTCGTCGGTGATCGGCGCCATCCGCGCCAGCCAGGCGTACATCCGGCCCTGGTCGCCGATCGGCAGATAGGTGCGGACGTCGTGTCCCCGGCCGGTGGTGAGCACCGTGTGCAGATGCTCCTCGATGTCCGCGCTCTGCGGCCGGCCGCTCATCTCCGACACCCTCAGCCCCCGCACCCGCTCCTCCGGCAGCCCGAGCACCTCGGCCATGGTGGAGTTCATCCGGCGCAGCCGCAGCCGTTCGTCGTAGACGGCGACGGCGCAGGGGGACTGGACGAGCTGGGCGCGTTCCAGGGGGTCGTCCGGCGCGACCGGGCCGTCGCCCTCCAGCGGGGTCACCACGAGCCAGTGTGCCGGGCCGTCGCCCTCCGGTTCCCTGCGGTGGGCGAGCAGCCAGACGGTCACCGCCGAGCCGTCGCGGTGACGCAGGGTGAGCGTGCCGTCCCAGCGGGGTTCCCGGGGCACCGGCAGCCCGGCCGGAGCGGCGAGCAGGGCGGCGGCGGGACGGCCGACGACCTCGGCGGCCGTGTGGCCCAGGAGCCGGTGTGCCCCGTCGTTCCACTCCACGAGCGTGCCCGTGTCGTCGACGACGGCCCGCGCCGTCGCGGCGTCGTCGGACGGGTACACGGGGCTCATCGGCGCCACTCCATCGCGCACACTCACAGTGCACAGGTGCTTTCACTCGGGTTCCAGCCTAGTGCGTCGGGAGCCCGCGCGGACCGGGAAGTCCGGTACGGGCGGACGCGGCGTCCGGACCCGGTCAAGGGGGAAATCCGGCCGTTGTGACGCCCGGGACAGAAGCCCCACGCCGCACTCTTGACGGGCCTGAGTGGCAGACCGTCAGAATCTGTTTGTTCACGATCGGTTGTGAGTACTTCTGGGCCCTGATGAGGGAGAGCCGCCATGCAGGTCACGCGCAGATCGGTCCTGCTCGCCTCCGCAGCCGCACCGGCCGCCGGAGCGTTGCCGGGCACCCCGGTGGCGCGGGCCGCCGAGGCCGCGGGGAGCACGTCCGGCCGCGGCACCGTCGCCCTGCGTGACGGCTGGCGCTTCGCGCTGGTCGACCCGGGCGGGGTCACCGACCCGGCCGGCGAGTACGCCGACGCCGCCGCACCCGGCTACGACGACTCCGGGTGGCGCCAGGTCGCGGTGCCGCACGACTGGAGCATCGAGCTCGCCCCGACCACGCAGCACGGCACGACCAGCGGCACCGGGTTCTTCCCCGGCGGCCTCGGCTGGTACCGCCTCGCCTTCACCCTGCCGTCCGCGCTGGCCGGCAAGCGGATCTCGGTGGAGTTCGACGGCGTCTACATGGACGCGTACGTCTACTGCAACGGCACCGAGGCCGGCCGGCACCCCTACGGATACACCGGCTTCGCCGTCGACCTGACCGGCCTGGTGCACACCGACGGGACCACGGAGAACGTGATCGCGGTCAGGGTGCGCAACCGGCTTCCCAGCAGCCGCTGGTACTCGGGCAGCGGCATCTACCGCGAGGCCCGCCTCGTCGTCACCGAACCGGTGCACGTGGCCCGCTGGGGCACCCACGTCACCACGCCCGAGATCACCGCGAAACGCGCCACGGTCGCGGTGGAGACCTCCGTGGTGAACGGGTCCGGCGCCGTGAGCCCGGTCGAGATCCGGTCGCGGATCAAGGACCCCCGCGGACGCACGGTGGCCCGCGCGGCGACCACCGTCACCGTTGAAGGGCAGGCCACCGGGACCCAGGAACTCGCCGTCCCCGACCCTCAGTTGTGGGACATCGGCTCCCCCCGCCGCTACTCCCTGGAGACCGAACTGCGGGTCGGCGGCAAGACCGTCGACACCTACCGCACGCCCTTCGGCTTGCGCACCTTCCGCTTCGACCCGGACGAGGGCTTCCATCTCAACGGCACTCATCACAAGCTCAAGGGTGTCGACCTGCACCACGACCTGGGCGCGCTGGGCGCCGCGGTCAGCAAGGACGCGATCCGCAGACAGCTGACCCTCATGCGGTCGATGGGCGTCAACGCCTTCCGCACCTCCCACAACCCGCCCTCGCCGGAGATGATCGAGGTCTGCGAGGAGCTCGGCATCGTGATGCTGGTGGAGGCCTTCGACTGCTGGCGCAGCCCCAAGACCCGCTACGACTACGGCCGGTTCTTCGACGAGTGGTCCGACCGGGACCTCGCGGAGATGGTGCTGGCGGCCCGGAACTCTCCCGCCGTGCTCGTGTGGTCGATCGGCAACGAGATCTCCGAGTTCACCTCCGCCGCCGGTCTCGCCATCGCGGACCGCCTCATCGCCGGCATCAAGGCGCTCGACGCCACCCGCCCCGTGGTGATCGGCTCCCACCGGCACCGCACCGTGCCGGCCGTGGGCTCCCCGGGCGACCTGATCCTCGCCAAGCTGGACGGGCTCGGCCTCAACTACAACACCGCCAAGTCGGTGGACGCCCTGCACGCCCGCTACCCGCACCTGTTCCTCTTCGAGTCCGAGTCGTCCTCCGAGACCTCCACACGCGGCACCTACCAGGAGCCCGAGCGCCTCAACACCGGCGAGAACCACACCCCGGGCAAGCGGGAGACGTCGTCGTACGACAACAACCTCGCCTCCTGGACCATGAGCGGCGAGTACGGCCACAAGAAGGACCGGGACCGCAAGTGGTTCGCCGGGCAGTTCCTGTGGTCGGGCATCGACTACATCGGGGAGCCCACGCCCTACGACGTCTTCCCGGTGAAGGCGTCCTTCTTCGGCGCCGTCGACACGGCCGGCTTCCCGAAGGACATGTACCACCTGTTCCGGAGCCAGTGGGTCGGTGAGCCCATGGTCCATCTGCTGCCGATGACCTGGAACCACGAGGAGGGCGACACGGTCGAGGTGTGGGCGTACGCCAACGTCGACACCGTGGAGCTGTTCCTCAACGGGAAGTCCCTGGGGGTGAGGACGTTCGACAGGAAGAAGACCACCGACGGCCGGGAGTACCTGGAGACCACCGAGGCGACCGGAGACGACAAGACCTTCACCGACGGCCCCTACCCCGGCAGTTACACCAGCCCGAACGGCAGCGCGGGCAAGCTCCACCTCAGCTGGAAAGTGCCCTACCGGCCGGGCGAGCTGAAGGCGGTGGCGCGCAGCGACGGCAAGGTGGTCGCCTCCGACGTGCTGCGCACGGCCGGGAAACCGCACGCCGTACGTCTCACCGCCGACCGCGCGTCCCTGCCCGCCGACGGCCGTGCACTGGTCTTCGTCACCGCCGACGTCGTCGACGCCCGCGGGGTGGTGGTGCCCGACGCCGAGCACCTGATCTCCTTCGACGTGCGGGGCGGCTCGCTCGCCGGACTCGACAACGGCCGCCAGGAGAGCGCCGAGCGGTACCAGGCCAGCACCCGGACCGCCTTCCACGGCAAGGCGCTCGCGATCGTACGGTCCGGCACCGAGCCGGGGCCGCTGAAGGTGACCGCGCGGGTGCCGGGCCTGCGGTCGGGCACGGCGACCGTGCGCACCACGCCCGCCCGGTCGGCCGCCACCACACCACCGGCCGCGTTCACCCCCGGCCATCCGGCGCCACCGGAGCACCCCTTCGCGGACGCCGGTTACTCCGGCCGCCCGGACACCCTGCCCGCCGCGATGCTCGACGGCGACCCGGCCACCGGCTGGTCCAACGCCTTCAGCAAGGCGGCCACGGCCCTGCTGCCCGCGGTCAACGGTGCCCGGGCCGGGGACTGGGTCGCCGTGGACTTCGGACGCACGCGCACCTTCGACCGCGTGGAGGTCTCCTTCACCCTGGGCGCGACCCACAGCCTGCCCGCCTCCGTCGAGGCCGAGGTGTGGGACGGCCGCGCCTATGCGCCGGTGAAGGACGCGGCCGTCGAGTGGGCCACCGCCTCGGACACGCCGACGGTCATCACCTTCGCCGCCGCCCGAGGCTCCCGGCTGCGGCTCACGCTGACCAGCGCCCACCCGGGTGAGGCCCGGGGCGGGCTCCGCGTCAGCAAACTGGAGGTCCCGGCCGCCTGAGCCGGCCGCCTGAGCCGTCCCTCGAACGGTCCGTACGGACACCAGTCCCGTACGGACCGTTGACGGAATGTCATCCGTGCAACAACCATGGCCTGCGTCCGCATCTGGGAGCGCTCCCACGCCGAGCGTCGCCCGCACCTCCCCCGAGGAGCCCAGACGTGAAACGACGCAGAACCACTCTGCTGTCCCTGACGGCCCTGATCGGAGCGGCACTGGTGGGTCTTCCCGGCCCCCCGGCCGCCGCCGACGAGGTCGAACAGGTCAAGAACGGCACCTTCGACACCACCACCGCCCCCTGGTGGACCAGCAGCAACGTCACCGCGGGCCTGTCCGGCGGACAGCTCTGTGCGGACGTGCCCGGCGGCACCGCCAACCGCTGGGACGCCGCCGTGGGCCAGAACGACCTCACCCTGGTCAAGGGGGAGTCGTACCGGTTCTCCTTCACCGCGAACGGCTCGCCCGACGGCCATGTCGCGCGTGCGATCGTCGGCCTGTCGGCGGCGCCGTACGACACCTACTTCGAGGCGAGCCCGCAGCTGAGCGTCTCCGGGAACGCCTACTCCTACACGTTCACCTCGCCCGTCGACACCACCCAGGGCCAGGTCGGCTTCCAACTCGGCGGCAGCGCCGAGCCGTTCCGCTTCTGCATGGACGACGTGTCGCTGCTGGGCGGAGTGCCGCCCGAGGTGTACGAGCCCGACACCGGGCCCCGGGTGCGTGTCAACCAGGTCGCCTATCTGCCCGCCGGGCCCAAGAACGCCACGCTCGTCACCGACGCCACCACGAAGCTGCCCTGGCAGCTGAAGAACTCCGGCGGCGCCGTGGTCGCGCAGGGCCTGACCGTCCCGCGCGGGACCGACGCCTCCTCCGGGCAGAACGTCCACTCGATCGACTTCGGCGCCCACAAGAAGCGGGGCACGGGGTACACCCTGGTCGCCGACGGCGAGACCAGCCGCCCCTTCGACATCGGCACCGGCGCCTACGACAAGCTGCGCCTGGACGCCGCGAAGTACTACTACACCCAGCGCAGCGGCGTCGCGATCCGCGACGACCTGCGCCCGGGCTACGGCCGTCCGGCCGGCCACGTCGGCGTGGCACCCAACCAGGGCGACGCGAACGTGCCCTGCCAGCCCGGCGTCTGCGACTACACGCTCGACGTCTCCGGCGGCTGGTACGACGCCGGAGACCACGGCAAGTACGTCGTCAACGGGGGCATCTCCACCTGGGAGCTGCTGAGCACCTACGAACGCGCGCTGCACGCCCGCACCGGGCAGCCCGCCGCACTGGGCGACGGCACCCTCGCCATCCCGGAGAGCGGCAACAAGGTGCCGGACATCCTCGACGAGGTGCGCTGGGAGCTGGACTTCCTCCTGAAGATGCAGGTGCCGGACGGGCAGCCGCTGGCCGGCATGGCCCACCACAAGATGCACGACGAACAGTGGACCGGCCTGCCGCTGCTGCCCAGCGACGACCCGCAGAAGCGCGAACTGCACCCGCCGAGCACCCAGGCCACGCTGAACCTGGCGGCGACGGCCGCGCAGGCGGCCCGCCTGTACCGGCCCTACGACAAGGCGTTCGCGGCGAAGGCCCTGGCCGCCGCCCGCGAGGCATGGACGGCCGCGCTCGCCCACCCCGCCCGGTACGCCGACCCGGACGACGGCATCGGCGGCGGCGCCTACGCGGACTCCGACGCCACCGACGAGTTCTACTGGGCGGCGGCCGAGCTGTACCTCACCACGGGGGAGAAGCCGTTCGCGGACCACGTCCTGAACTCGCCCGTCCACACCGCCGACATCTTCGGCCCGCTCGGCTACGACTGGGCCCGGACGGCCGCCGCCGCCCGGCTGGACCTCGCGACCGTGCCCAACAGGCTGCCCGGCCGGGACAAGGTGCGCCAGTCCGTCGTCAAGGGCGCCGACCGCTACCTGGCCACGCTGGCCGCACACCCGTACGGCATGCCGTACGCCCCGGCCGACAACGTCTTCGACTGGGGCTCCAACCACCAGATCCTGCACAACGCGGTCGTCATCGCCTCCGCGTACGACATCACGGGCGGCTCCAAGTACCGTGACGGCGCCCTGCAGAGCATGGACTACCTGTTCGGCCGCAACGCGCTGAACATCTCGTACGTCACCGGCTACGGCGAGGTCGACGCCAAAAACCAGCACAGCCGTTGGTACGCCCGCCAGCTGGACGCGAGCCTGCCGAACCCGCCCGACGGAACCCTCGCCGGCGGTCCGAACTCAAGCATTCAGGACCCCTACGCACAGAGCAAACTCCAGGGTTGCGTCGGCCAGTTCTGCTACATCGACGACATCCAGTCCTGGTCGACGAACGAGCACACCATCAACTGGAACTCCGCCCTGGCCCGGATGGCGTCCTTCGTGGCGGATCAGGGCTGACCTTCACACGCTCCACGAGTCACCCCGGCCGCTCATGGGCGGCCGGGGTGTGGAGCCGAACCCGGTCGAGCGGCTGGCGCACCTGTACGAGGTGACTGGGCCTGCGGACCCGAACCGCTGCCGTGGCTGTAGGTACCGCGGTCGGCGGGCTGTGAGCTGTGGACATTTACGAGCAGGTACCCGAGCGGTACCGTGGTGGCATGCCTGCTCTGAACGTGGAATTCAGCGATCGCGAGCTGGAGGATCTGCGGCAGATCGCCAAGGAACGCGGTACGTCGATGAAGGCGCTGGTGCGCGAGGCCGCCGCGGCCGACATCGCCCGCCACCGGGCCCTGCAGGAGGGCGCCGAGGCGTTCCGCCGCTTCTTCGCCGCCCACGCCGACGAGTTCGCGGCCGCCTTCCCCGACGACGAACCACACAGCCGGGGCGAGGGGCGGGTCGCCTGACCGATGGCCCGAGTCGTCCACATCGACGTGCCCTGGCTGCTCCAGCGGCATGAAGAGGTCCTGCCCGAACAGCCCACGATCAACGACTTCTCCGCGCTGGTGGCCGCCGTCGCCCGGCACCGCGTCGACCCGCCCCGCCTCGGCGTGGACTCCGATCCCGCCTGGCGGGCCGCCGCCCTGCTGCACACCCTCGCCCTGCTCAAGCCCCTGCCGTCGGCCAACGCCCGCTTCGCCTGCGCGACGGCCGTGGCGTACATGTTCGTCAGCGGCGCCGGCATCGACCCGCCGTACGGCGCCCTCGTGGACCTCGCCCGCGATCTGATCTCCGGCAGCACGGACGTGTACGGCGCCGCCGACCGGCTGCGCTCCTGGCAGATCTGACGGCGCCCGCGGGGCTTTGAGCAAGGCCGCCCTCAGTGCACTACGGGGAAACCGCGCCCCGGTAGCGAGCGCGGCGTTCCGGCGTGTGCGTGTGATTCGCGCGGCGCGCACGCGATCACGGAAACCGGTATCCGCTTGTTGAGGTGCCTCGCATTTGACTTTCTTTCAATGATGTGGAGGTCGCCCGAGCGCCTTGTTGGCCGTGAGTGACGTGTGCGAGGGTGACCATTCGGTGTGGGGGGTATGGGCCGGCCCGTGTGCGTCCCGCGGGGAACCGGGGCGGACGGATGCCGGTGAATTCACGCTTCCCGCGCCCGCGCCATAAAGGTGCCGCCCGCTCCGGGCCCCTTTTCGGCGACCAGAACCTCTGCGTCCCCCATGCGCGTGGGAAGGAATCCGCTCAGTGCCCACCCCCCACCCCCCTCGCCCTCCTTACCCCCCGCCCGGCGGGGCCCGCGAAGAATCCGACGCCAGTCTCGGCGCGACCCTCACAGGCCGTCCGGACCGTGCGGCCACTCCCGCCGTCGCGCTGCTCATGGCCCGGCACTGGCAGCCCGCCCACGAGTACGCGGTCATCTGCCTCGCCTCCCGGGCGGACACCGCCTCCATGGTCACCGCCGCCGCCTTCCACCAGGTCCTCGACGGGCTGACCGTCGGCGAGCCGGCCGTGGCGCTGCGGCCCCGGCTGCTGCTGGCCGTGCGGGACACGGTCCTGCGATGGTCGGCCGAGGAGCGGATATCCGGTGTGCTGCCGGATCTCGGGAAACCCGCGGGCGGCCGCGGTATGCGCACGGCCAAGTCCCTGACACCGGAAAACCGGAAACTGGCCGAGCGGTCATTCCATGCCCTTCCCGGACTGGCCCGGTGCGTGCTGTGGCATGTGGAGGTCGAGGCGGAGTCCATTGCCGTCCCCGCCGCTCTCCTGGGCATGGATACCGACATAGCGTCGGCGGCGCTCGAACAGGCGCGTGAAAAACTCCGGGAGGGATGTGTACACGCGCATCGGGAACTCGCGCCGACCAAGGAATGCCGCTTCTACAACCGCCTCCTCGACGTTCCGATTCGCCGCGGCGGAGCCTTGCTGCCGGATGTCCAGCAGCATCTGGGGGAGTGCCGCCACTGCCGTAACGCGGCCGAACAACTGAGCCATTTCGAGGGTGGGTTGGGAGTCCTGCTCGCCGAGGCGGTGCTCGGCTGGGGCGCCCGCCGCTACCTCGACACCCGCCCCGCCCGCCGGCACCCCGAAGCGCGCACCCGCGGCCCCGCCCGGCACGGCGGCGGACGACGGCGCCCCCTCGGTGGCATCCCGGCCCTGTCCATGGCCCGCCGCCGCACCCCCGGCGGCCCGCGTTCCTCGCGGACGCTGCTCACCGGAGTGGGCCTCGCTTCCGCCGGGCTGCTCGCGACGGTTTTCGTCACCGGCCTCTGGCCGGACGACGACGGCGTCGACCCGGCCGCCTCCACCAGCGCGAACGGCGGCCTCGGCGCGACCTCGGACACCGGCGTCCCGTCCCCGCCCGCGGCGTCCTCCGGCACCGCCCAGCTCCCCGCCGCACCCGGACGCACCCGGCTGCGCAACGCCGACGCCGGCCTGTGCCTCGACATCAAGGGCGAGCCGAAGTCCGGGGCGGGGGCCGGGCTGGCGGGGTGCTCGACCGCGCCGGCCCAGCGGTGGTCGTACGAGGACGACGGCCTGCTGCGCAGCGTGGCCGACCCCGAGCTGTGCCTGGACTCGCACGCGGACGCCGGTGTGGTGATCCTCGGCACCTGTGCCGGCGGGAAGGCCGGGCGGGGCGACGACGTGCGCTACGACCTCACCGTGCGGGGCGAGCTGCTGCCCCGCTGGGACGAGCGGCTCGCGCTGACCTTCACCACCGACGACGCCGGCGCCGACATCGTCGTCAAGGTCCGCGACGGCTCCGCCGAGCAGCGCTGGCTGACCGACCCGGTGTCGACGGCCGGCCCCGGTTCGCTGTCGGTCACCGGGACGGCGACGCCGTCGGCGCGGCCCGTGCAGCTGCCGGACCGGACGTAGGCCGTCCGGGGACCGCAGGCAGGCGTGTTGTGCCTGCGGTCCCCGGGCCGGTCACCAGCCCGCGGGATCCTCCGCCAGGTCGGCGGGGCCGACCGTGGCCGGTCCGGCGTGTCCGGACAGGGCGAGGGTGAGGTCCAGCTCGGCGAGCAGGCAGCGGATCACGTGCTCCACGCCCGCCTGCCCGTCGAGGCCGAGCCCGTACACGTACGGCCGTCCGACGAGCACCGCCCGGGCGCCGAGCGCGAGCGCCTTGAAGACGTCGTCCCCGGTGCGGACACCGCTGTCGAACAGGACGGTCAGCCGGTCGCCGACGGCCTGGACGACCCGCGGCAGCGCGTCGGCCGCCGCCACCGAACCGGCCACCTGACGGCCCCCGTGGTTGGACACCACCACCCCGTCCATCCCCGCGTCGGCGGCGAGCCGGGCGTCGTCCGGGTGCAGGACCCCCTTGAGGACGATCGGGCCGTCCCAGTTCTCCCGCAGGAACGCAAGGTCCGGCCAGGTCTTGGCGGGATCGGCGAACATCCCGACGAAGTGCATGACGGCCGCGTTCGGGTCCTCGTGCACCGGCTTGGCCAGGCCCGCCTGGAAGGCAGGGTCGGAGAAGTAGTTGGCGGTGCCCACGCCGTGCAGGAACGGCAGATACGCCTGGTCCAGGTCGCGCGGGCGCCAGGACAGCAGCGGGGTGTCGAGCGTGACGACGAGCGCGGTGAACCCGGCCGCCCGCGCCCGGTCCAGGAAGCTCCGCGCCACCTCCGGGTCCTTCGGCCAGTACAGCTGGAACCAGCGCTCGGCGTCTCCCATCGCCTTGGCGACCTGCTCCATCGGCGTGCTGGACGCCGACGACAGGATGTACGGCACGCCCTGCGCGGCGGCGGCCCGGGCGGCGGCCGGCTCGGCCTCCGGATGCATGATCGACAGCACGCCGACCGGCGCCAGGGCCAGCGGAGCGGGCAGGGCGCGGCCCAGCACCTCGACGGACAGGTCACGCTGGTGCACGTCCCGCAGCATGCGGGGCACGATCCGCCGGCGCTCCAGCGCGGCCCGGTTGGCGCGCGCCGTGCTGCCGTCGCCCGCGCTGCCCGCCACATAGCCGACGGGACCCGGGCCGAGCCGCTGCTCGGTCAGCTCCTCCAGCCGGGTCAGATCGGTGGGCAGGCGCGGTACGGCACCCGACATCCCGTTCAGGTAGATCTCGTACTGGAAGTCCGCCCAGTGCTTGGCCACCGTACGTCCCGCCTCTCGTCGTGAGACCGCGTCGTGCGCCGACGATACCGGCGGGCAGGCGGGGGCTGGCCACGGGCTTGTCAGGACCTGGGAGCCGACTTCTGGAGAATGCGGGCCAGTTCGGCGGGCCGGGAGAACACCGCCATCGCCAGGATCAGCGCGCCCGCGAGGACGCCGAGGAGGGTGGCCGCGAGGCGCTGCCGGAAGGACAGACCGAACAGGATCGGGAAGGCGCCGAGGACGCAGGGGGAGAAGGTGTTCGCGCCGCCGAAGCCGAGCCGGAACAGGTCGAGCGGACGCGCCGTGCGGTCCGCGTCCGGGACGCGCTCCACGCCGTGGCTCTCGACCTCGGTGAGGGGCGGCGCGCAGGAGGGGGCGCGGTCGGCTCGGGCTGCGGGGACGAGGAGGCTCCGGCGAGGGGGCGGCGGTGGAGCGTGTGGTGGCGCGACGGGACGGACGGCCGCTCGCGGTCGCGGGGGTGTGCGACGCGAGCGGATGCCGTCCTCCCGGGGGTCTGCCGACCGTACGGCCGGAGGCAGGATCCGCACCAGAGGACGGTTCATCCATCCGTCGGGCCGTGAGTGGACGAATCCTCCATCAGGCCGTGTCCGCGGGCGTGTCCTCGGGTGCGGTGTCGGGGCCCTGGGCCCGGACCCGCTGGACGTGTTCGAGGGAGTCCCGCAGCTCCGCCAGCCAGTCGTCGGCGTGGCGCTCGACCAGGCGGACGCACCAGGCGAGCGCGTCGCTGCGGCTGCGGGCGACGCCGCCGGCGATGAGGGTGTCCAGGACCTGACGCTCCGGCTGCCGCAGCCGGGTCATCACGGGGGCCGCGACATGCGTGAACAGGGCGCGCTCGCCGCCGCACTCCACACCCCAGGAGACCTTCCGGCCGTACCGGTGCTCGGCGTCGCGGGCCACCGCGATCCGGGCGTCCCGGGTCCGCTCCCGGAACTCCTGGATCCGGCCCCGCACGGCCGCCTCCCGCTCGGCGGCCGACGCGTCCCCCGCGATGCGGGGCCCGGGCACGCGGCCGACCACGGTGATCTCCTCGCGGTCCGCCGTCACCTCGACCAGTTCCTCGAACAGGTCGTCGGGCAGGCGGCCGGCGAACCAGCCGCGCAGTTCCTCTCGCTGCTCTGTTGTCATCATGTAATGACCATTACTCCGCCGGGCCGTGAACGCAAGGAGTCGGGGCGGGGTGCGCTCAGGGCTGAAGCGGAATGTTTCCGGCCTATTGCCGAGCGGGGGCAATCCGGCCATCCGGCCCGAGCGGGCGATCAAGAACCGCTCACCGCAGGGGTCGGCACGTTCGATTTCCGTGACTTCGCGCCACTGATTCAACACGCAAGGTTACTGAAACCTGTGGGTCCGATGTGAGTTTCGGCGGGGAACTCGGCAGACTCGCGCTCGCCGCCCTCGGGCACCGACCGAGCCGGTCGGCGGTACACCCTCGAATCGAGCGGAAGGATGCACACAATGCGGAACACCGCGCGCTGGGCAGCGACCCTGGGCCTGACGGCCACCGCCGTCTGCGGCCCCCTGACCGGGGCCGCCCTCGCCGCCCCGCCCACCGCCCCGACCACGCTCTACGCCCCCTCGGCCCTGGTACTCACCGTCGGCCACGGCGAGAGCGCGGCCCTCGCCACTCCGGAACGCGCGGTCACCCTGACCTGTGCCCCGACCGCCTCCGGCACCCATCCGGCCACCGCCTCCGCGTGCGCCGAACTGCGCTACGCCGACGGAGACCTCGACGCCCTGACGGCCGACCGCGACGTCCTGTGCACCAAGGAGTACGACCCGGTGGTCGTGACGGTCGACGGTGTCTGGCGGGGGCAGCGCGTCTCCTTCGAGCGCGTCTTTCCCAACGAGTGCGTGAAGAGCTCCCACGGCAGCGTCTTCACGTTCTAAGGACCGGGATCGCACGGTCCTCGTGACCCTCCCAAGGGCCCGCAGCTGGGGAGTGAGGGTCCTGGCACGAGGACCGGCGGTCCCGCACCCGGGGTCGGCGGACGGAGTGGGGCCGTCCGCCGGCCCCCCGGGTCACCCCGCCGGTTGTGCCCGCCGGTTGTGCCCGCTGTCAGGCGCGGTCGCGGTGGCTGGTGTCGCACCAGGGGTAACGGCGGCTGCGGCGGCAGGTGCACAGGGCCACGCGGAAGCGGTCGGAGGACACCGTGGAGCCGTCCTCCAGTGCCACTTCCACCGGACCCTCCACCAGCAAGGGCCCCCGGCGCTGCATGGCGATCCTGCGCGGCTGCTCAGACGGGGAGTTCGGCACGGACGACCACCAGCTCTTCCTTCTCGTCGGCGTCGGACAGCAGCCCGCGCTCGCGCAGCCACTCCTGCCGCCCTCGCAGCACCGGACCGAAGTCGATCCGGTGGCGACGGGTCACGGAGGCCTTCAGGCCGGAGCCGCGCAGGTGTTCGATAGTCCGGCCGGGGTCGCTCAGCGCGGAGTGCACCATCAGCAGGACCCCGCCGGGCCTGAGCAGCGTGGGCGCCTCTTGGCAGATCCGGTCCAGGACGTACCGCCCGTCACCGCCCGCGTCCCAGGCGCGGGCCGGCCCACGGGGCGGCCGGCCGCCCGTCGGGGCGGGCACGTACGGCGGGTTGGTGAGGATGAGGTCGAAGGACCGGTCCCGCACCGGAGCGAAGAGGTTGCCGCGCCGGATACGCACCGGCACCCCCGCCATCCAGGCGTTCAGCCGCGCGGTGCACACCGCGCGCCAGGACACGTCCACCGCGGTCACGCGCGTGCCACGGCGGGCGGCCTCGATGGCCAGGGCTCCGCTCCCGGTGCCCACGTCGAGGACGTCGGCACCCGGCGGGAGCGGCTCTTCGGACAGGGCCCCGGCCAGCAGGGCGGTGTCCTCCTGTGGGGCGTACACACCCGGGAGGACCAGTGGCAGCACCAGTGGGTTCACGTCGCCCGAGTACCCCAGGATGCTCATGAGATTCCAGAGAGTTCGGAGGTCAGGGGGGTGCGCAGGGACGACCGGCCCGCGTTCCAGTCGTCGAGCAGACGCGCGCCCAGGCGCCCCTCGACGAATTCCGTGGCGTCGATGCCGAAGGCGACGTCCGGCGCGAGATGCGGCTCTTCCTCCAGCAGCCCGCCGATGACCTCATGGCGCACCACCTGTTCGTGCACCGCGTCCGCCTCGACGTGCTCGTCGTAGAAGAACTCGGCGGCGGGTCCGGCCCCGGTGCGCCGCATCGCCTCGGCCAGCCGGCGGGAACCGGGGGAGGAGGTGATCTCCACCGCCGCGAAGTGCCCCACCAGGGCGCCCCGCAGGGAGCGGTGCAGGCCGAAGAGGGACATCAGGTTCACGGTGGCCAGCAGCTCCGCGCAGGCCACGTCCAGATAGTGACCGTACGTCGTGTCCAGGTCCAGATCCGTCATCAGGTCGGCGAAGAGACGGGCGTGCACCCGGTCGGGGCGGCCGCCGCCGTACTCGTCGAACTCCACCGCCGCCATCCCCGCCTTGGCCCGGCCCCACAGCCGGGGCAGCACCCAGGCGTGCGGGTCCGCCTCCTTGAGGTGGTACAGGGAGCGCTGGGCGGCGTACTCGCGCAGCTGCCACAGTTCACCCTTGTCGCGCAGGTGGTGGGAGACGCCCGTGCCGTCCACCGGCTCGACCAGGATCTCGGCGAGCGCGTCCTCGACGCTCTCGTGCACGGGGGTGTCCGCGCGCAGGGCGGACAGGTAGCGGTGTTCCAGCGCGGCCCGGGTGCGCAGCAGGTCCGGGTCCCACTCCAGCTCCGCGGAGACGCCCGCGAAGCCGCGGTAGTGCAGCTCGTAGCAGACGTACAGGGCCAGCTGGAGGTCGTCGCCGTAGACGGGCGCGTCCTCGATGTCCTCGGGGCTCGGCAGCGGTCCGGCACCCCGCAGATACTCCGTGACGGCTGCCGACACCGGGCCCCGGGGGGTGGGCAGCCGTGGTTCCTGACTCTCATGTGGCATGCGGGTCGGGTACCCCGCAGGTCGCGGACCATCCGCGGGCGCGGAGCGGGCCGGCCGCGGCGGCCGGCCGGTACGGGGTGGCGCGCACCCTCGGGGAACGGGCCGGGGGCGCGCCGCCCGAGCAGGTCAGTCGCCCTGCGACTCCTTCTGGGCGCGTGTGTTCGGGGTGACGGCCTCCGCGGCCTCACCCTGGTGGCGCCGCTGCTCCTCGGAGTCCCGAGTACGGGTCTCGGCGTCCTCGACCTCGCGCAGGACCTCTCCGAGCGCGGTCTCGGACGGCTTGTCGGTCCGGTCGTTCTTGCCGGTGTCGGACACGGTTGTTTCCTCTCTCTCGTGTTTCTTCTCTTCTCCCGCCGCTTCCCGCTTCCCGCTTCCGGGTTCCCCGGTTCAGCTCGTCGCCGTCGCGATGTGCAGCGGTACGGGATCCGGGGCGGGGGTCTCCTCGCTGCGGCGGATGATCTCCGCCCACCAGGACGGGCCGTCCTCGATGTGCCGCAGCAGCACCCCCTCCCGGATCGCCCAGGGGCAGAGCGTGAGCGTGCTGATCCCGGTCAGCTTCATCGCCGTGTGCGCGACCACCGCGCCGGCCAGGCTCTGCGCGGCGCGCGGCGCGGAGATCCCGGGCAGCAGAGCGCGTTCGGCGGCGGGCAGGGCGGCCAGCCGGTCGATCGCGTCCCGCAGGGCGTCCCGGTGCAACCGCCGTTCCACGAACGGGCCGTGCCGTCCGGGCGGCGCCCCGCACAGGCGGCCCAGCTGCTGGAAGGTCCGTGAGGTGGCCACCGCCGTGTGCGGTCCCTCCCAGCGGATCCGCCCCGCCACGTCCCGGAGCTGGTGACGGATCTTGCGGCGCATCGCCCGCACGAGCTCCGGCGGTGGTGGATCCTGATCCCCGAAGAACTCATGGGTCAACCGCCCCGCCCCGAGCGGCAGGCAGGCCACGAAGTCCGGCAGCCGGCCCCGGCCGAAGGCCACTTCGAGTGAGCCGCCGCCGATGTCCAGCAGGGCGAGCGGCCCCGACCGCCAGCCCATCCACCGCCGGGCCCCGAGAAAGGTCAGCTCGGCCTCCACCTCCCCCGGCAGGGTGCACAGGTCGACCCCGGTCCGCACCCGGACGTCCCGTAACACCTCCCGGCGGTTGGGGGCGCTGCGCACCACCGCGGTCGCGAAGGCCAGCGGGTTCGCCGCACCCCACCGGGCGGCGGTCCGGTTCGCCTCGGCGACCGACTCCACGAGCCGCTCGACCGCCTCCTGCGGCACCGGGTCTCCCGGCTTCATGTGATCGGACAGTCTCAGGCGCCACTTGGCGGTGTGCACCGGCAGCGGCACCCCGCCCTCCGCGTCCGCGACGCCCAGTCTGACCGTGTTCGATCCCACGTCCACCACGCTGATTCGCATGGCAGGTGGGTACCCACTCGGGTGATCGTCCAACGCGGACCGCCCGCGCCGGGCTCCGGCCGCCGGCCCGGCACCTTGCCCGGTGACGGCGGAGAGGGGCCGCCGTCACCCTGCGGACGGCGGCCCCTCGAACCTCGGCGGCGCAGCCGGGCCGGATCACCCGGGGACGGCCGGTGCCGCGTCCGCGTCCTGCCGCGGTACTCCGCGCCGGGAGAGCAGGAACGTGATCAGCGTGCCGACGGCGAAGAAGCCCGCCGACCACCACAAGGCGGTGGTGCGGCTCTCGATCGCGGCCCGGGCCCGGACCAGCTCGCTGCCCGGGGCCCTCCCGGCGCGGCGAGGCGGCAGGGTCACGTCATCTGCCGCCGCACCAGCTCGTGCAGCCGGCCGCCGGTGTCCGCGAGGAGCTGCGCGGGCGGGCCCTGCTGGGCGACCTTGCCGTCCTCCATCACGATCACGCGGTCCGCGTCCATCACGGTGGACAGGCGGTGCGCGATGACGATCCGGGTGGCGTTGAGGGCCTTGGTGCTCTCGATGACCGTGCGCTGGGTCTCGTTGTCCAGGGCGCTGGTCGCCTCGTCGAAGAACAGGATGCGCGGACGGCGGATCAACGCCTGTGCGATCATGAGGCGTTGGCGCTGGCCGCCGGAGATCGCCCCGCTGCCCGCGACGATGGTGTGCAGGCCCATCGGCATCCGCTTGATGTCCTCGGCCAGCCCCGCCATCTCGGCCGCCGCCATCGCCTCCTCCGGTGTGTACGGCTCGGTGCCGCAGATGACGTCCAGGATCGAACCGGTGAACGGCTGCGCGTGCTGGAGCACCACCCCGCACTGCCGGCGCACGGCGGACTGGTCGAGGGCGGCCAGGTCCTGGCCGTCGTAGAGCACACTGCCGGACACCGGCCGGTCGAAGCCGATCAGCAGCCTCAGCAGCGTGGACTTGCCGCACCCGCTCGGGCCGACGATCGCCACGAACTCGCCCGGACGTATCCGGAACGACACGTCGTCCAGCACCAGCGGGCCGTCGTCCGAGTAGCGAAAGGAGAGCCCGCGGGCCTCGATGGCCCCGGTCAGCGGCCCCGGCCGGGTGCTCGCCCGGCGCACCTCGGGGGTGGCCTGCAGCACCGGCTTGATCTCCTCGAACAGCGGCAGCGCCGCCACCACCGAGACGAAGGAGCCGGTCAGCTGGGTGACGGCGGTCAGCAGCATCGTCACCGACGTGTTGAAGGTGAGGAACGCCGCCGCCGACATCGTCCCGCGCGCCGGGCCCGCGAGCAGCATGAACATCAGCAGGGTGCACAGCGGCAGATACACCGCGCCCAGCACCGTGGTGAGGTTCTTGATGCGCCCCACTCTCTGCTGGAGTTCGCGGCTGCGCGCGAACTGGGAGGCCCAGGCCGCGTAGGCGTAGTTCTCGGCTGCCGCGATCCTGAGCTTCGGCAGGCCGCGCAGGGTCTGGAAGGCCTGGTTGTTCAGCTTGTTGCCGAGCACCACCAGACGCCGCTGCCAGCGCACCTGCCACAGCCCGAGCCCCAGGAACACGGCGGCGATGACGACGAGCATGGCGATCGCCGCCAGCGCCATCGAGGCGCTGTACCAGAACAGCAGCCCCAGGTTCATCGCACCCACGGTCACCGACTGGGCGACCACCGGACCGATGCCCGCCATCATCCGGCGGATCGCGCTGATGCCCATCGCCGCGCTCGCCAGCTCGCCCGTGGAGCGCTCGGCGAAGAAGGCGGTCGGCAGCCGCAGCAGCCGGTCCCACACCGCCGGTTGCAGCGTGGACTCGATGCGGCCCTCCAGCCGGAGGATGGTGAGGTTCTCCAGCAGCATGAAGGCCGCCGCCACCACCGCGCTCACCATCACGGCCAGACAGGCCTGCACGATCAGGTCGCTCTGCGCCTTCGGCACGTACTCGCCGAGCACCTTGCCGGTGGCGATCGGCACCAGCGCCCCGATCGCCACCGTCACCAGCCCGCCGAGCAGCAGGTTCCTCAGGTCGCCGCCGGTGCCGCGCATGCTGAAGCGCAGCAGCCCGAGCGGGCCGAGCGGACGGTCCGGCAGCGGACGGTAGAACATCACCGCGCGCGGCTCGAACTCCTCCGCGTTCGCCTTCTCGACCGGCGTCCGACGGCCGGTCGCCGGATGGACGGCCACATAGCCGCCGCGCCGCCACAGCAGAGCGACCGGCGTGCCGGACAGCGCCCGGTGGCCCACCAGCGGGCCCACGTTGTCGCGCCACCAACGGCCGTCCAGGCGTACGGCCCTGGTGCGGACGCGGGAGGCGACGGCGATCCGCTCGACCGGGTCCAGACGGTCGCTCTCCGTGCCGGACTGCGCCGGCTCGGCGAGCGGGATGCCGGCGGCCTGCGCGACCAGCTTGCACGCCGCGTAGCTCGCGTCCGCGTCGGCGGACGTGGCGCGCCGGCCGGACCGTTTGCCGATCGACGCGAGCAGCGTCCGGTCGGCCTGGACGCGGACCGCCTCACCGGCCTTGATGCCGGCCGCCGTCCGCGTCTCGTGCGTGCGCTCCAGCTGCTCGATCCACCGGTCCAGCGTGGTCAGCAGCCGGTACTGCTGGTCGACCATGCTCTGCCAGACCGCGGGGTCCATCAGCAGGTCGGCCGCCGCCTCCGCGCCGTACAGGGAGCCGTACTGCACGCTGCCCGGCGGCACCTGCATCCAGAACACGTCGTCGTCCTCCCCCGCGCTCGAATGAACGCGCGCGGGGGCACCCCCGTGCGCGGCGGCCCGTTCGGTGGCCGTCGGCGCCTGGAAGAGGATGGACAGGCTGCGGCCGACGCCCAGCGCGAGGGCGTACTCCAGCGGGCTCGTCGTGGGCGGGACGTACTGGGGGTTGCCGAACTCGTCGTACGACCAGGTCTGGGTGTGCGCGGGCTGGTACAGCTCGCGCAGCCCGATACGGCGTACCACGCAGTCCCTCAACGGCCGTGCCACCAGGGTCTGTCCAGGCCCGGCGACCGGACCGAGCAGAAGGGAGCCGGCCTCCAGCCGGCCCAGGTGGTGCCAGTGGCCCTGCTGCTCGGCGTCGACCGCGAACAGGTCCAGGGCGCCCGCCGCGACCAGCCACAGCACCTGCGGGCCTTCGAGGTCGAGGCGGCTGAGGCCGGCGCAGTCCAGGGGCGTGCCCATGGACCCGAGCGCGCCCAGGACGAGGTCTCCCTCGTGTGCGGTCGTCATCTCACCGCTCCCTGACCAGCTGGGCGTACGCGCCACCGCGGGCGACCAGCTCCTCGTGCCGTCCGCGTTCCACGATCGTGCCGTGCTCCAGGACGACGATCTCGTCGCTGTCGCGCACGGTGCTGAGCCGGTGCGCGATCACCACACAGGCACAGCCGCGCTTGCGCAGGTTGTCCATGACCACCAGCTCGGTCTCCGCGTCCAGCGCGCTGGTCACCTCGTCCAGCACCAGGATGCTGGGCCGGCGCACCAACGCCCGCGCGATCTCCAGGCGCTGGCGCTGGCCGCCGGAGAAGTTGCGGCCGTCCTGCTCGACCTTGCTGTGGATGCCGCCGGGCCGCCGCGCGATCACGTCGTACAGGGCCGCGTCGCGCAGCGCGTCCTCCACGGCGTCGTCCGGGATGGACGGGTCCCACAGCGCCACGTTGTCGCGGACCGTGCCCTCGAAGAGGAACACGTCCTGGTCGACGAAGGAGACGGAGGCCGCGAGCGCCCCGCGCGGGATGTCGTCCAGGCGCTGCCCGTCGATGCGGATCACGCCCTCCCACGGGGTGTACAGGCCCGAGATCAGCCGGGAGACCGTCGACTTCCCGCTGCCGGAGCCGCCGACCAGGGCGACCTGCCGGCCGGGGCCGACGGTCAGGTCGAAGCCGGTCAGCAGCGGCTTGTCCAGCGGGCTGTAGCCGAAGGTGATGTTCTGCAGCTCGACGTGCCCCTGCAGACGGCGCGTCGACTCGCCCGCGCCGGGACGGTCGTAGAGCGGGTCGGCCTGGAAGTTCTCCACGTCCTTCAGGCGGGCCACGTCGGCCGCGAAGTCCTGGATACGGCCCGCCACGCCGTTGAGGCGGGTGATCGGGGCGGTGAAACGGGTGACCAGCGCCTGGAAGGCGACCAGCAGGCCGACCGAGATGCCGCCCTCCACCGCGCGCATCCCGCCGATCCACAGGATCAGCGCGCTGTTCAGGGTCGCGAGGGTCGGCGCGACCACGCCCAGCCAGGCGCTCGGCACGCCGAGCCGCTGCTGCTCCTCCAGGGTGGTCGCGTGCTGCCCGGCCCACTTGCGGAAGTAGCCGTCCTCGCCGCCGGTCGCCTTCATCGTCTCGATCAGTTGCAGCCCGGAGTACGCCGTGTTGGTGAGCCGGGCGCTGTCCGCGCGCAGCTTCGCCGTCCGGGTGGCGCGCAGCCGGATGACGACCCGCATGGCCACCACGTTCAGCAGCGCCACCCCGATGCCGAGGTACGTCAGCTGCGGGTCGTAGGTGTAGAGGAGCACCGCGTACAGGACCACGACCACGGCGTCCACGCCCGCCGCCGCGAGGTCGCGGGCCAGCGTCTCGGCCACCTGGTCGTTCGACTGGAGGCGCTGCACCAGGTCGGCCGGGCTGCGCTGGGAGAAGAACGTGACCGGCAGCCGCAGCAGATGCCGCAGGAAACGGGCGCTGGAGAGGGTGGAGGAGATGATGCGGCCGTGCAGCAGGTTCGCCTGTTGCAGCCAGGTCAGCACCAGGGTGAGCAGCACACTCGCCCCCATCGACGCGAACAGCACGCCGAGCAGCGAGGTCTGGCCCCCGATCAGGAACATGTCGATGTAGGTGCGGCTGAGCGCGGGCACGGTCGCGCCGACCACCACCAGCAGCAGGCTCGCCAGCACCGCCGCCGGCAGGGTGCCCGCGGTGCCGCGCAGCCGGGCCGGCATGGCGCCCAGCACACCCGGCTTGCGTCCGCCCCGCGTGAAACCCTCGCCGGGTTCCATGACCAGGACGACACCGGTGAAGCTGCCGTCGAAGTCCTCCATGGGCACGAAACGGCGGCCCTTGCCGGGGTCGTTGATCCAGACCCCGCGGCGGCCGAAGCGGCGGCCGATGCCGTCGTAGACGACGTAGTGGTTGAACTCCCAGAACAGGACGGCCGGCGTCCGCACCCCGGCGAGGGCGGCCGTGTCCATCTGCATGCCCTTGGCGGTCAGGCCGTAACTGCGGGCCGCCTTCAGCAGGTTGCTGGCCCGCGAGCCGTCCCGGGACACGCCGCAGGCGATGCGCAGCTCCTCCAGCGGGACGTGCTTGCCGTAGTGGCCCAGCACCATCGCCAGGGAGGCGGCGCCGCACTCGACCGCCTCCATCTGGAGCACGGTGGGCGTGCGGACGGTCTTCGCCCTGCCCTTCGGGACGGGGCGTCTCGGTGGCGCGCCGCGGCGCCTGCTCCGGGTGTCCTGTGCGGTGGTCACGGCAGCAGCCAATCGACGGGATGCTGATCGGCCAGCCGGATCGAACCCGTGGCCGTCGTCATGGAGGTGAGGGCGAACGGCGGGCCGTCCGCGGACGACCACCGGTAGCCGCTCCTGGTGCCGGACGACGTGTCCAGCTTCACCAGGACGGCCACCGGCCTGCCGTCCTTGGTGAACTGCTCGCCCAGCTGGCTGTCGCCGAGGAACGCGGAGATCTGCTGCGCCGACTGCGCGGACCGGTCCACCGACTTCACATGGCCGCGCAGCACGCCGTACTCCTGCGTCGGCACCGACTGCACGGTGAGGTCCACGGCGGCGTTCGCGGGAATGGACGCCGCGTTCTCGGCGGGCACGTACACCGTCGCGTACAGGGGGTCGGAGGCGTGGGCGACCTTCTCCACCGCGGCGACGTTCGCGCCGGTCCGGACGATCTGCCCGATGGTGGCGGCGAGCGCGGTGACCCGGCCCGCGGCGACCGTACGGACCACGGTCTCGCCGTCGGCCGTACGGACCTTCAGCACGGGCGCGCCGGCCGGCAGCCGCTCGCCCTGCTCGGCGACGACCTGGGTCACCTGGCCGGCCACGGGGCTCTGCAGGATGTAACTGCCCTGCCCGTGCGTGAGGATCGCGGGCGCGCCGACCGTGGACGCCACCGAACCGGTCACCGCCCACACGGACGCGGCCGCCATCACGACCACTGTCACGGACAGCACGAGCCAGCCCTGGGGACGGGCGAAGCGCACCGGAAGGTCCAGTTCTTCGGGCGACTGGAGCTTGGCGAGGGCCTGTTGGCGGAACTGCACGGAACTTTCCCTCACCTGTGGGAGAGATCTTTTACGGCATCCGAGAGTCCCGGAGCCGGGATACGGCTCCGGGACTCAACGGTCACACAGGGTGCGGTCAGAGACCGGCGACCAGGTTGGTGACCGGGGCGGTGTTCAGGCCGGTGACACCCTCGACGGTGCCGACAACCGTGTTGACCAGGCCGGAAACCGGGGCAACGCCGTCCACCAGGCCGGTGACGGTGCCGAGGCTGTTCACGGCCAGGCCGCCGGAGACGTTGTCGAGCTCAGCGTCGGAGATCTCGACGGTCTCAACCTGGGGGGTGGAGTTCATGATGGAACTTCCCTTCGTATGGGTATTTCACAAGGGGGGAGCGGCCCCCTCTGGGGACAGATGGGCCGCCGCGACCGCAGGTGCCGGGCGCCCGTTGCCGAAGAGCCGTTGTCGGCCCCTGCGGTGCGATGGATCAAAGCACGCGGCAGGACGGTGCTTCCAATCAACCACCGGCCTCACCAGGCAACTTGCGTCACGGCAGCCCCATTTGGTGCAGGCCTGCGCACGGCTTGGTGGCGACTTCTTCACACCGGACGCGGCATCGGTTCACGCGAGCCCTTGCGGCACCGTGAGCGAATCAGACACTCCGCGCCAATGGGCGACGGGCGCCGCGGGGATGTGCGGATCCTCCGGGCGCGGTGACCCCGTTGCGCAGTCGGTGTGCAGATTCCCTGGAGGCAGGATTCGACCCGGGGTTCGCGACGGAGCGTCGCTGACCGGTCGCCCTGCGTGTCAGCCCAGGAGCGCGCAGACCGTGCTCGCGCGGGCCGCGAGCCGACCGGATGCCTCGTCGGTCATCGTGATGTCGGCGAACGCCGTGCGGCGCCCCAGCTTGGTGACCACCGCCTCGATCAGGACATCCGTGCCGGCCACCGCCCGCTGGAAGGACGTCGACTGCTGCACCGTCGTCATCGGTCCGAAGGCCCCCCGGGCGGCCGACACCGCGATCACGGTCGCCGTGTCGGCGGCGGCCATCAGGGCCTGCCCGGACAGCCCGCCGCCCTCCCGCGCCAGCCGGTCCGACCAGGGAAGACGCAGCGTCGCCCGGTCCTCGCCCAACGCCTCGACGCGCAGCCCCAGTTCGAGGACCCAGGGAGCGAAGTTGTCGGTGAGGACCGTGTCTGCTTCGGCGGTGGTCATCGTCATATGGGGGATTGTTCCCCGGGCCGGCCCGTCGGGAGCCGGCCGTGGCCGATTCGGCGTCGTGCGCCGGGCGCACGGAAACGGAATTGAACGCCCCGCGCACCCCGTGCGTACCTCCTGCCATCCAGGCGCCCCAACAACTGCCGCACCCGGCAAGAGACTCCGGTCCCCCAGGAGGTCGAGAAGTTTGAGTCACAAGCGAATTCCGAAGCGCAAGGCCGCGATGGCGGCGGGCGGCGTGGTGGCGCTCGGAGCAGCCGCGATCCTGCTCCCGAACGCCAACGCGTCCCAGGACGGCGCTTCGAACGACGCCGCCGCCGCGCCGAGGACTCTGAAGTCGGCGGACGCCCCCGATCTCGCCTCGCAGGTCGCCGGACTGCTCGGTGACGCCTTCGCCGGTTCCTATTACGACGCCGACAGCCGGCAACTCGTCGTCAACGTCATATCGGGCGACGACAACAACGTGATCGTCCAGGCGAAGAAGGCGGGCGTGACCGTCCGCGAGGTCGACAACAGCATCGCCGAACTCGAAGCCGGCGCGCGGACCCTGAAGACGAAGGCGACGATCCCGGGCACCGCGTGGGCCGTCGACCCGAGGACGAACAAGATCCTGGTCACCGCCGACAGCACGGTCACCGGCACCAAGTGGGACAGACTGGAATCGACCGTCGAGACCCTCGGCTCCGGCATGGCGACCATCAAGAAGTCGGCCGGCACCTTCAGGCCGTTCGTCTCCGGCGGTGACGCCATCTTCGGCGGCGGCGCGCGCTGCTCGCTCGGCTTCAACGTCACGGCGGGCGACGGCACTCCCGCCTTCCTGACCGCCGGTCACTGCGGGGTCGCGGCGGCCGCGTGGTCGGACGCGCAGGACGGCCAGCCGATCGCCACCGTCGACCAGGCCACCTTCCCCGGCGAGGGTGACTTCGCGCTGGTGAAGTACGACGACGCGGCGACCGTGGCCCCGAGCGAGGTCAACGTCGGCGGCGGGCAGACCGTCCAGATCTCCCAGGCCGCCGACGCCGAGGTCGGTCTGGAGGTGATCCGGATGGGCAGCACCACCGGGCTGAGCGACGGCCAGGTCCTCGGACTCGACGCCACCGTGAACTACCCGGAGGGCACCGTCACCGGGCTCATCCAGACCAACGTCTGCGCCGAGCCCGGCGACAGTGGCGGTTCCCTGTTCACCGAGGACGGTCTGGCCATCGGCCTCACCTCCGGCGGCAGCGGCGACTGCACGGCCGGCGGCGAGACGTTCTTCCAGCCGGTCACCACCGCGCTGGAGGCGGTCGGCGCAGCCAGCGGGCCACCCACAGGTGGTCGGAGACCTCCAGCGGGGAGACCGGGCCGACCTGGAACTCCCACTGGCCGGGCATGACCTCGGCGTTG